>JANWYZ010000317.1 GCA_025054895.1 bacterium
GAGCCCAACGAAATGCTCTTCACCCACGGCTGGCGCCCCGAGAACGGCTTTCTGGGAAACCGCTGGAACTACTACTGCGAACATATCATCCTGTATGCGCTGGCGTTAGGAGCGCCTCACCAGAAGCTGCCGGACAGGATATGGGACGCCTGGGGACGCCCTGAAACCGATTACCAGGGACGCTATCCCCATCTGCTGGGTGGTCCGCTCTTCGTGCACCAGATGTCGCACCACTATATCGACTTGCGCAACCGCCGCGACCGACTCGGCTGGGACTACTGGGTGAGCTCCGTCAACGCTACCCTTGCTAACCGGCAGTTTTGCATTGACAACCGCGAGCGGTTCAAAACCTTCGATACGCACGTGTGGGGCATTACCGCCTGCGACGGACCCGACGGTTACCGGGGATATGCTCCCTTCGGCATCGGTGACCGCGCCGACGGCACGGTTGCGCCCACCGCTCCAATCGGTTCAGTGGTCTTCACTCCCAGAGAGGCTCTGCAGGCGATGCAGACCATGTACGACCGCTACCGCGATCGTATCTGGGGCAGATATGGCTTCAGCAACGCCTTTAACGTCGACCGCGACTGGTGGGATAAAGACGTTATCGGTATCGACCTGGGCATGGCGTTGCTGGCGATAGAAAACTACCGCACGGGCAACGTGTGGAGGTTGTTCATGCGTCGCCCCGAGGTCGAGCGGGCTATGCAGCGGACAGGTTTGCGCGTGACGAAAGAGCCAGAACCTCGTTCCTTGCATAAGACCCCACTGAAGGAGAGCAATTAGGAACTCCAGCCCGTTCTCCCCGAAAGGCGCAGGTCACCGAAGAGCAACCGTTACCTCACACGGGCAAAGATGTTCGTACAGTGTTACAAACTACATGCACGACCTGCTATGTGCTACGGCTTCCGCGTGTGCGTCGACGAGGAGCGGGCTGCGGGCGCGTGTCTGGTTCGTAGGGGATCGGGACGTAGTCTACACCTGAGCGCCGTTGTACGGGCTGGGGATACAACGCCATCAGACGATGAACTTCCTCTGGAAAATCGGTGCTCACGGGCAGACCCATTGCCCTTGCTTCCTCGGCGCAGATAGGATAGTCGTGCGTCCAGGTACCTTCGCTAAGTAGCGCCGCCAGATTCTTCGCCCTGTCTTTTGGCATTTTGGTAGACAGTATCTCTTCAAGCAAGCGACGTACCTGCCATATCGCCTTGCGAGCGACATCAGCTAAGATCAGTGTGCGGTCATCTACGCGCTCGGGGCGCTTAATGTCCACTGCTCGCAGGATAGATGCAGCCGGATACTCGCCCAACTGGGGGTCTACTGGTCCCAAAACCGCATGGGGGTCCATCACAATCTCATCTGCTGCCAGCGCAATGAGCGTGCCACCAGACATGGCATAGTGGGGCACAAACACAGTCACCTTCGCCGGGTGGTTGCACAAGGCGCGAGCTATCTGCTCGCTGGCAAGCACTAGCCCGCCCGGTGTATGGAGAATGAGGTCTATCGGTCTATCGGATGGCGTCATGCGCACGACGCGCAACAGTTCCTCCGCGTCCTCGATGTTGATGTAGCGGAACAGCGGGATACCAAACAGAGCCAGCGCCTCTTGGCGGTGGATTAACGCTATCACGCGCGAACCACGCTTCTTTTCGAACGCAGCAATCGCCTGTAAACGCGCTGCCTCCAACATCCGCTGCCTGACCAAAGGCGCGAGAAACGAATATATCAGGAACAGCCAGAATATCTGGTTAATCAGTGCACCGAAGAAACTCTCCATTCTGTACCTCCTGCTCATACGTTTCAAAAGAGCTGGTAAAGAACCCTGAAATACGAAAGCCTCGAGATAGCTGTAGTCTGCCAGGGTTCAATCCTGCGGAGTGCAGATTCAAAGCACGAGCGCAAGTTTCCTCTGCTGAGAAAGTCTTTTGAACCGCTTTCCTCGCCTTGACCCACCATCGCTTCCTGCGCTACAATACCCGCGATGCACAGCACAGGCTCTCGGCAGGAAGCATTAAACGTCTATATGGCGACTCTGCTGTCGCGGCGGGGGCTGGTGGCGCTGCCCGAGCAACGTCTGCCGCACGCCCTACCCGACGTACTGGTCTCCTTTCGCGGACTGCGCCTCATTCTCGAAGGAGAGGTAGATGACCAGCAGGGCGCGGAGGCGCGCGCCTGGCAGAAGGCAGTGGAACGGGTGGATAGAGGATTGGCGCACCTCGCTCTTGCGCTGGTCTACCCTCGCCACTTGCGCTATGCTTCGCCTGACGAGACGTTACGCGCCCTCGAAACCGCCCCCTTGCGTTTCAGCGTCTGCACCGCCCCTGCGCCTGACAGCCCAAACTGGCGCGAGGGCACGGTGGACCTGCTGCATGCCACGCTGGAAAACGCCTACGCCCTGCTCGCTTCCGAGGATGAGGTGCGTGCGGCGGTGGAGCTGCTCACGCAGAGCATCAATACCCTCGCTAACGCGCTGTTTGCGTTAGGCGTGAGCGACGAACGGCTTGCCATGCCGCTGGGCATCTCTCCCTCGGCGATCGACCCGAATCGGGTAGAGCAGAAGACCGCTGTGCGCCAGATTGCCGCGCTGGTCGTGGTCAACGCGCTGTTGTTTCAGGAGGAGCTGGTGCGCAGCGAGCCGCGCGTCAGGACGCTCCACGAGTGCATGGAGAGCGAGAGCCCACACGACGAGCTGCTGGAAGTGTGGAAGTTCATCCTGCAGCACATCAACTATCATGCCGTGTTCGACCTCGCGCGGCGACTGCTGCAGACCCTGCCCCCTGACCGCTCCTTAGACGACGCCTTGCGGACGTGCGCCCAAATCGCACGTGAAATCGCCCGACGGCGGGTGCTATTGCGCCACGACCTGGCGGGGCGCGTGTACCACCTGCTGCTGGGCAGTATCGCCAAGCCGCTGGGTACGTACTACACCTCCGTTTCGGCGGCGACGCTATTGCTGCGCGTGGCGTTCGAGCCTGAAAGGTGGCAGGAGTTGCGCTGGGACGACCTGAAGGCGGTGGGCAAGCTGCGCATCGCCG
>JANWYZ010000318.1 GCA_025054895.1 bacterium
TTTCCGTCATGCTGAGCGCAAGCGAAGCATCTCATTGCATCGCCGAGCCGAGATTCTTCGCTGACGCTCAGAATGACAATGGGGCGAGAACGCTTCCGTCTGCACTGCTCCGCCTCGCCCGCCCCAGCCATTTTTGCCAGACTTTGGCGTCGGTGAGCATTTTAATGAACACGCCGCCCACCACCGACCGCGCTTGAAAGCCTACCTGCCTGCCGTCGTGTGTCCAGTACCAGTCGGTCAGAGGCACTCGACTGGGCGTCTCGTTCAGCCAGCGCCAGATGGCATCCAAGAAAAGAGCAAAGTCATCGCGAGACTCGGCAAGGGTAGCTATCCAAACTTGCCAGTCCAGCTTGGTGTACTGGCTACGGTTATCCAGCGGTAGCCCATAAGAGTTCATTTTCGTTTTATAATACGCAATCTCTTTGCGGGCGACTTCCTTGGGGAATAGGCCTAGACCCAGCAACCCATCCCAGACGAGGTTATATTTCTGGCTCCATGTACCGGGCTTGTCGAAGGCGAGGCGATAGTGGTCTCCATCATCTGCCATACGCATCCACTGCTGAGCCATCTCTTTCGCCAGCCGCTGGTACTCTTCAGCGCGGGATGTATCGCCCACCATACGGCACAACATCGAGTAAGCGCCCAGAGCAAGGATGGCTTTGAGCGACAGGTTGGTATTGTGCGCCAGATGACCGGCGAAATCGTCGGTGCAGAGCTGGTTTTCGGGGTCCAGACCCTTTTCACGCAGGTACTCTGCCCAACGTGTCAGCAAGCTCCAGTATTTTCTGGCGTAGTCGGCGTTGCCTTCCGCCTTCGCCAGCGCAGCCACCATCAAAAGCATGTTGCCGCATTCCTCGACGGGCATCTGGTTCTCTTCGGAGCGTTCCCCACCGCCGTACACCTGCCCGTTTGCCCGCGGATAGGTTCCCAGATCGTGCGGAGCAAAGGGAAACTTCCAGCGCGGCGAGCGGGCGTAGTCCAGCACCGGCGTCAACATCCCCTTCAGCAGCTCGGTGTTGAACAGCAGGAAGAACGGCGACGATGGGTACGTTACATCGACGGTGGCGATACAGCCGTTGCTGAAGTTCTCCTTCGAGAAGAAGAGCGGCGTGCCGTCGAAGTCGGCTACCAGCTTGTGCGCGGCGATACATTGCCGGTAAGCCAGCACGCACAGGTCGGCGTATTTTTCGTCCCCCATGCGCTTCAGGTCTTCTACCAGCTCAGCGTCAAAACGGCTGCACTCTTTCAGCAATTTGGGCAGGTCGCGTTCCGCTGCGCGGAGCAGTTCGTGCACTTCCGCGCCTGCCCTGCGCCAGTAGGGACGTAGCTTACGGTGAAAATACTCGATGGAATAGAGGTCGTCGTAGGCGATCAGCACGTGACGCGAGACGGGTCGCTCGCCTACCTTGCCCAAGTTTAACGCGCACGCAAGCACAATCCAGTCATCGTACGCAGCGCGAGGCATTCGCAGGTCATCTGAGTCGGGTAGTCTGCCGGCTTGGGCGAAGGAGTTGCGCGTGAGATGCTCCGCCGCCATAACCGTCTGGTCGCCCGCTCGACGAGGCACTGCAAGATACAGGTATCCCCAGTCGATGCGCAGGTTGTCGCCCACCTTCTCCAGCACCGGCTGCTGCACTGTGCCCACGCGCATCACGTCCATCCCATCCAGCTGGTAGCGTGACCAGACTACCTGCTGGTCTACTGTGTTCACCGCCCACTCTGCCGAGGCATCCAGATACAGAGAGACTTCATGCGTTTTACCGTCGGTGGAACGCACCTGCCAGAGGAGATACGTCACCGGACGCGAGAGCACGTCCAGATTGTGGGGCAGAGCAGGGGTCAGAAACGTTAATTGTAGTTCGACACCGTCGGCTTCAAAAGTGTAAATGGTGCGTGTGGGTAGCACTTGCAGGCGGGTTTGCTTCATCGCAGGGGCGTTTTGCGGACGGACGCCCATAAAGCGATAGGGCTTGCCATCTATGCGAGCCATGCCGCATAGGGCATGATTTGCCCCTGTCCAGTGTTTGCTCCAATCGCTGGTCAACAGGTCGCTGAAGCTCCACACGCTAAAGTAGGGGTCATGGGTGACCAGGGGAACAGCTGGTGGACGCAAAGGTTTCTCGCCTTGTACCAGACCGCTACCGTCTGCTGCCGTCGCCACAGCAAAGACGCAAACTATCAGAACGACAAGAAACATCTCCGCAGGATACAACCGCCTCCTCCTCTCATGGGGGATTATGGGCAGATTTCATCAGGCGGCGGGGGTGGATTGCCCTGCGAATAGACGGTTACAACGCCGACATCGATAACGTTGCCCTGAGGCGCGGGCAGATTGAAAGTGCAGCCCTGCTTGATGCGTGTTCCGTGTCTGACCACCTCATAATACTCGTTCGCGCGGTTGCTGACGTCCACTCTGAAGGCGGTAGGCGCTGCGCCGCTCGTTATGTTGATGGTGAACTTGCCGTCGCTGCCGCTTAATGCGGGGATATTGTGAGGCAGTACGGTGATGCGTATGCCAGAGACCGCTCGCCCGTCCTGGTCACGAACGAAGCCCTGTACGAGCAATCCGGTCGGCAAGCCCACCTCGGCTCCTCCGCCGCATCCGCTCAGGGTGGTCAAGGCTGCCAGCGCCAGCGCAGCCATCGCCGCCAGCGCCGCTACCATGCGAAACGAGTTCCCAGTCCTTTGTCGCAAAGCCGGTTCCTCCCTTTGTCTCTTGCTAGTTGTCGCACAAAAACTCATTCTTTTTTGCGACGTTGCCCACATAGATTCCTGCAATTGCCTTTTTCCCGAGTGGCACTTTTCCACGTGGCACGGGCGTCTCGCCCGTGGTTGACGCGCAGGATGCGCGTGCCACTGATGGCGTATTCAGATGCTAGTGCTTTGTTAAGTTGTGAATTCGGGATTACCTCCCTGATAGCCCACCATTGAAATGGTGGGCTATGACGGAAACAAACCTGCCTGCGCAGGTTGTCGGA
>JANWYZ010000319.1 GCA_025054895.1 bacterium
GGACTTCACCACGCTGGGAGCAGCGGTAAGCCATATCTATACCGCGCTGGAGCACGGCGTCATACCAGTAGTGGGTACCAGTGGCTTTTCCGCCCAAACGCTTTCCGACATTCGCGAGGCGGTCGAGCGTACCCGCACCGCGTGTATCATCGTGCCCAACTTCGCCATCGGCGCGGTGCTGATGATGCGGTTTGCGAAGGAGGCGGCTCGTTACTTCCCCAGCGTGGAGATTATCGAACTGCATCACGATGGCAAAATCGACGCCCCGTCGGGAACTGCCATCCGCACTGCCGAGATGATAGCGGCTGCACGCACCGAGCGCCCGCGTCAGATGGTACAGGAACAGAAGTTTGAAGGAGCACGAGGCGCAAGCGTTGCCAATGTACCTGTGCATAGCGTTCGGTTGCCCGGACTGGTAGCGCACCAGATGGTGATTTTCGGCGGACAGGGCGAGATACTGACCATCCGACACGACTCGATGGACCGGCAATCTTTCATGCCTGGCGTGATGCTGGCTGTGCGCAAAGCGCGAGAAGCGCAAGGGCTGATAGTGGGGCTGGAGCATCTACTGTGAGCCCCTTTTGTGCTAAAATGATAACGTGAACGACACGCTGGGCGAAAAGCTGCAAACGCTTCCCAACCTGCCAGGGGTGTATCTGTTCAAAGACGCGCAGGGGACGGTGCTGTACGTAGGCAAAGCAGTTTCCCTGCGCCCGCGTGTGCGTTCGTACTTCCACAAAAGCGCGGAGCACTCCATCAAGACGCGCCGGCTCGTGGAAAAGATCGACGACGTGGAATGGATAGTCACCGACACCGAGCTGGAAGCGCTGGTGCTGGAATGCAACCTGATTAAACGCTATCGCCCACCTTACAACATCCGCCTGCGCGACGACAAGCAATATCCCTTCCTGTGTCTCACCACGTCCGAACCTTTCCCACGCCTGGTGTTGACACGACGCGCCAAAAACGATGGTAACCGTTACTTCGGTCCATACTCGGGCAGTCGACCGGTGTATCAGACTATCCACCTGCTTAACCGTCTCTTCCCACTGGTTACCTGCGGCGAGGCGTTTACCGGTGAGCCGGTGCGCAAGCCATGCCTGTACTACCATTTAGGCAGGTGTCCAGCTCCCTGTGCTGGTCTCGCCGATAAAGAGCGTTACCGCGAGACGGTGCGCGAGGTGGAAATGTTCTTGAACGGCAAACACGAGAAGCTGCTTAAAGAGTTACACAGGCGGATGGAAGAGGCGGCGGAGCATCTGGAGTTTGAACGCGCCGCTTCCCTGCGCGACCAGATACGCGCCGTAGAACAGGTGATGTCGCAGCAGAAGGTGGTCTCTACTGATATGGTCGATCAGGACGTGCTGGCGTACGCAGCGGATGAGCAGCGCGCGCTGGTGCAGATGTTCTTCATTCGGGGAGGCAAGCTGATTGGACAACAACACTTTTTCCTCGACGGAGCCAGCGGCGAAGACCAGCGCGCCGCCCTGCAAGAGTTCCTCAAGCAGTACTACGATCAGGCTCAGGACGTGCCGGGTGAAATCCTGCTACCCGCGCCCGTCGAGGAGGCGCAAATCATCGAGCAGTGGTTGCGCCAGAAGAAGGGCAAGCGAGTGCAGCTGGTTGCGCCGCAGCGCGGCAGCAAGAAGAAACTTTTGGAAATGGCGCTGACTAACGCTGACCTTGCATTAGAGCAAGCTCGCCAGCAGTGGTTGCAGAAGAAGGCGCAACAGGATGCGGTGTTGCTGGCGCTACAGGACGCCCTGGGGTTGGAAACACCTCCTCGACGCATTGAGGCGTACGATATCTCCAACCTGCAAGGCGCTGCGCCGGTGGGCGTAATGGTGGTATTGAAAGAGGGCAAGCCATCCAAAAGGGATTACCGACGCTTCGGCATCAAGTATTTGCCCGAAACTCCCAACGACTTCGCCATGATGAGAGAGGTGGTCACCCGACGCCTGCAGGAGGCGAAGAAGGGTAACCCCAAGTTCACCGAGTTGCCCCACCTGATGCTCATCGACGGCGGTAAGGGGCAGCTGAACGCCGCACTGGAGGCGATGCGCGAGGCGGGCTTGCAGGTTCCCGCCATTGGGTTGGCGAAGCGTTTCGAGGAGATATACCTGCCAGGACGTTCGGAGCCGCTGATTCTACCCAAAGACTCGCCCGCTTTGCACCTGTTGCAGGCGGTACGTGACGAGGCGCACCGTTTCGCGGTAGAGTACCACCGTAAGGTGCGCATCAAACGGGGTACTTCGTCGGTGCTGGATGAAATCCCCGGAGTCGGTCCTAAACGTAAGCAAGCGTTACTCAAACACTTCGGTTCGGTGAAACGTTTGAAAGAAGCAAGTGTCGAGGATATTGCAGCTGTGCCATCCATCTCTCTTTCCCTGGCGCAGACTATCTACACCGAACTGCATAAGGAGGAACAAGCGTGGTCGGGCTAATATTGCGGTGGATAGCGAACGCGGTCGCTTTGTTGCTAACGGTATGGCTGGGTAAGGCGCTCGGTTTGGGGCTTTACGTAAGCGGTTTTGGGGGCGCGATGATTGCCGCTCTGGTAATCGGGCTCATTAACGCCTTCATCCGCCCCATCGTCGTGATGTTTACCCTGCCGTTGAACTGCTTGACCTTCGGACTGTTCAGTCTGGTGATTAACGCCTTCCTGTTCTGGCTCGCAGGCGAATTGTTGACGGAGTTTGAAGTGCAGGGTCCGGTCGCTGCGCTATTCGGTTCAATTGTGATGAGCATCTTCAGCAGCGCGCTGAGCCAAGCGGTAGCGCCGGAGAAACAGAAGTAGGTACATGGAATAATCTCAGAGGGTATGTGTGAGGTTTTCGGTGCGGCAAGGGCATTTCACCGTAGTCGCCACGTGCAGGATGCACGTGCTACAGGCTGG
>JANWYZ010000031.1 GCA_025054895.1 bacterium
CAAGCTACATAACGAGTCTCAAGAGATGCCTCACCCTGTTCAGCATAACAACACTGGAGGGTCGCACTCTGTCACAACCCCCAAACCCAACGGCTTAGACCCGTTTTCCGTGTATCCTCAGCATTTTTGTGGCAGGCGTGGACAGAGCTTCTCTGTCCATGCGCAAAGGCGCAACCTGTCGCCACACATCCTGAAGGAGCTTAACGCAGATAGGTTTTCGCTATCACCATGATGCACGGTCCACCATGTACAACTGTTGCACCTGCCTGCTGCGCCTGCTGGACGGCTTCCTCGTGCTCGGAGCCCGGTTGCATCCAGATTTTGCGGATGCCAGCCGCCAGAGCATCTATCACCACCGCTTTCGTCACTTCTGGAGGCACTACAGTCACAATCGCCTCCGGAGTCTCGGGCAAAGCCTGCAGGTCGGGGTATACAGGGTCGCCGTCGACCGCATCTGCACGCGGATTGATGGCAAACACGCGCAGTCCTTTCTCCTTGAGCGTCCTGTACACCTTATATCCGTACTTTTGCGGGTCGCGCGATACACCGAACACTGCCAGCGACCGTGCGTTCAGGAAGGCGTAGATGGTCTCTTCAGGTAACGTACGATGTCTCCATCTTCTGGTAAGGTGTCTCTTTCTCGCATCGTTGCAAAGGGGTCAACCTGTACCCAGTTGATGCTATTTATCATTGTACCGTCTTTGCTGACCTGGAGGGTGAAAGGTTGTAAGCGCCGAATAAAGAACACACTGGGAAGGAGGCAAACAATTGATGAAACCGATCACGCTGGCAATGGACGAATACCGCGACAAAGTATACGCCTGCTGGATGGGTAAAAACATCGGGGGTACCTTGGGTGCGCCCTACGAGGGGCAGAAGAAGCTGCATTCGTTGACGTTCTACGACCCCGTGCCCGATAAAGCATCTGCGAACGATGACCTGGACTTCCAGCTGGTCTGGCTGGAGATGCTGCGCGAACGAGGCGTGTATCCCACCCTGAGCGACTTTGTACAGTACTGGAGCACGCATCTTGCCGCCTATCCATGGAACGAGTATGGCTTTTGTATGCGCAACATCGCGCGTGGACTGCGCCCCCCTATCTCAGGGTGTTTCGAGAACTACTACATCGACGAGATGGGTTCGCCCATCCGCAGTGAAATCTGGGCGTGCGTGGCTCCGGGAGACCCACAGCTGGCAGCATCGCTGGCGTGGATGGATTCAGCCATGGACCACGCAGGCGGTGAAGGTACATACGGTGAAATGTTCTGGGCGGCGGTGGAGAGCGCGGCGTTCGTGCTCACCGACCCACATACGCTCATCCGAATCGGCTTGTCCATGATACCGATATGGTGTCGCATCTCGCGGGTGATTCGCGAGG
The DNA here is from genome assembly GCA_025054895.1 of bacterium. Classification (GTDB taxonomy): domain Bacteria; phylum Armatimonadota; class HRBIN16; order HRBIN16; family HRBIN16; genus HRBIN16. Next base: position 1,379 of record JANWYZ010000031.1, read on the forward strand.
CGGTGTGGTGCTACGATAACGGCGTGCCCTGGCAGGAGGCGCGCGAGCGTATCCTGTTTAACTTCGGGCACAACCAGCCCTGCCATGCGGTGCAGAATCACGGTTTCACGGTGCTCGGCTGGCTATACGGCAAGGACTACGGCGACAAGCTGTGCACTGCCGTCAACTGTGGCTACGACACCGACTGCACAGGCGCAACACTTGGCTCCTTGCTGGGTATTCTGGGAGGCACGAAGGGTATCCCGCAGGAGTGGGTTCAGCCTATAGGGGACACCATCGTCCTGCATCCATACACGCGCGGCATTGACGCCCCGAAGACAGTAGGGGAACTGACCCAGCGCACGGTGGAGGTGGGGAAAAAGCTCCTGGAGTCTCGCTCGGACAGCGCACAGATAGGCGAAGCCACCTGCTTGCCCGATAACCTGCTCTCGCTGTTGTTCCGCAACGAGCGAGCCTTACTCGCGCTCAGTCGCGACCCACAGTCTGCCATCGTGCACGCGAAGGGGTACGATGTAGCGCTGCACTACCACGGTGAGCCGGTGCTACGCCCAGGCGTAGAAAAGACAATTGGCGTCTCGGTTAAAAAGGACGACGTGCCTGTTCCTGCCAGTGTAACCATTCGTGCGCCTTCGAACTGGAAGGTACAGCCTCTGGGCGAAAAGCTGGGGCAGCAACGTTTTGTCCTGTATGCTGAGGGGGTAGATGACCGCAATACGATAGAGGTCGCCGCGACGCTGGATGGCGCGGTGCTGAACGCAACGTTTACCATGCTTGGACCCGGCGAAGCCAGAGGTTACCCTGCTGGTCACAACGTACCTGCCTGCCCGAAGTGTCACGCGCGAGCAGAGGCGTGCATTTGCGAGAAGTAGCGTTTAGCGCGCCAACCGGCGCATACGAGCAACCTTGCGTGAGCAGGCCCGTACCATCTTTAGAAACTTGTGAGGAGGTGCCAGAATGAAAGCGTGCGTTTCTCTGCGAACAGCAGGAGGTATCGTACTGGCGCTGCTGGTGGGCTTCCTCGCGGGCAGCAGCATTCAGCCATTGCGTTCACAGCCCGCGGCGCAACCGAAGCCTGCCCAGCCTGCTGGCGATGTGCTGGTGGAGAGGTTGGTGCGTGAGGCAGACGAGACTGGCAGGCAGGTGCGCGCCGACGTGGCTGCGCTTACCGAACTGATGAAGCGGGTGATTCGCGAAGCGGAGGTTGGTCAGCAGAACTTCGAATTAGAACAGCAGGGCAAGGCGCTCACCGAGCGCATTGGTGTAGATGTGGAAGTCGCGATAGCGCAGACTCTGCTGGCGGTAGCGGAGAAGTCAGTGGTGCGAAATGGGCAGGAGCAATGGGTAATTCAGCGCATCACGGACTTCTTTAAGGTTCCCCAGTCCGACGTATTGCGTTACCGCGAGAAGGGCTACACGCTGAGCTCTATCATTCTGGCGTACGGCATCGCCAAAGCGGCGGGAGCTTCGCCGGAACGAGTGTTCGAAATGCGCCAGATGCGGCAGAGTTATCCCGCTATCGCGGTGACACTGGGGGTGAAGCCGCAAGCATTGAGCAGCGCGCTGCAGGGGATGTTCCCTTAACGGGTAAACACAGGAGGCGCCCTTCGCGTGGGGCGCCTCCGTACCTACAGCTTCCAGATATGCGGCGCAGGAAAAGCCTTCAGCGCGTTGCGCGTGTCCACCACCAGCTTCGCATTTTGGGCAACCATGCCCCAGTCGTAGCTGCTGTGGTCTGCTACTACTACCACACAATCCGCCTGCTGCAAACGTTCTGCCGTCAGAGGCTGGCTGTGCAGATGCAGGTCCACATGGTCATGTACATGTAGCGTGGGGAAGAAGGGGTCATGGTAGCTCACCTTCGCGCCCCGCTGGTGCAGAATCTCGATAATCTTCAGTGCGGGCGACTCGCGCAGGTCTGCTACGTCGCGCTTGTAGGTGACGCCCAGTATCAGGATGTCGGAGCCGTTGACGCTCTTGAAGTGCGAGTTGAGCGCGTCGTTCACCCGCGAGCACACGTAGTAGGGCATACTGTCATTGATGGTCGCCGAGAGCTCCACGAACTTCACATGATAATCATAGTGTCGCGCCTTCCATGCCAGATAGTATGGGTCTACAGGAATACAGTGACCACCTAAGCCCGGACCGGGATAAAAGGTCATGAAGCCGTAGGGTTTAGTAGAAGCGGCTTCAATCACCTCCCACACATCCAGCCCCATACGGTTGCACAGCAAGGCGAGCTCGTTTACCAGCGCGATATTTACGCTACGGAAGACGTTTTCATAGATTTTGGTCATCTCCGCTGCGGTTGGCGAAGAGACGGGCACCAGCTGGTCAATAAACGCACTGTAGAACTCTACCGCCAGCTGGGTACAACGCTCCGTCAAACCGCCCACCACCTTGGGCACCTGGTGCAGCTTAAAGCGTTTATTGCCGGGGTCGATGCGCTCGGGCGAGAAAACCAGCGCGAAATCGATGCCTGCCCGCAGTCCGGTGGCTTCCAGACGCGGTTTAACCAGTTCGATGGTGGTACCCGGGTAGGTAGTGCTCTCCACGATAATCAGTTGCTCTGCCCGCAGGGCGCGTGCAATGGAGTCGGTGGCGGCTTCTACTGCGCTCATATCCGGCTCTTTGGCGCGGTTGATAGGCGTAGGTACACACACCAGCACCACATCGCATTCGCGCAAGCGCACAAAATCCGCGGTAGCGACGAGCCGTCCACTCTCGATGACGATTTTCCATTCATCAGGTTCTACGTCCTCGATGTACCTTTCGCCTGCGGCGATGGCTTCGATTTTACGCCTGTCGATATCGAAACCGATAACAGGATAGCCTGCTACTGCCGCGCCCACTGCCATCGGCAACCCGACGTAACCTAATCCGATGACGCCCACCTTCGCCGTGCGGGATTGTATCCGTTGTTGCAGCTGTTGCATGCTGGAAACCTCCTTCATTCCCCTGCGCTCACTCCTGCGCGGGAGCCTCGCCACCGCGCTGCGCATACCATTGCGCGGTAAACTGTTGATACTCTTTTTTGTACTTGATTTCCTTCCACCAGTCAGGGTGCATACGATACCACTGCACGGTCTGTTGCAAGCCCTGTTCGAACTGCCAGCGCGGCGACCAGCCCAGTGCCCGTAGTTTGGACGTGTCTACCGCGTAACGCCTGTCATGCCCCGGGCGGTCCAACACCGACCGGATGAGCGAAAGCGGCTTGCCCAGCACCTCCAGTATTTTTTCGGCAACGAAGCGGTTTTTCAACAGATTGCCCGCGCCCACATTGTACACCTCGCCCGGCCTGGCATGATGTAACACCGTGTCGATGCCCGCGCAGTGGTCTTCTACATAAATCCAGTCCCGAATCTGTGAACCATCGCCATACAGGGGCAGGGGCTGGTCCTCCAGCGCATTGGTGATAAACAGCGGTATCATCTTCTCGGGGTACTGGTGAGGACCGTAGGTATTGGAGCCGCGTGTTACTACTACATCCAGCCCGTATGTATGGAAGTAAGCCTGCGCCAGCAGGTCTGCCGAGGCTTTACTGGCAGAATAGGGGCTGCGCGGGCGCAGAGGCTCGTCCTCGCGGGCAAAACCCTCCAGTACTTCACCGTATACCTCGTCGGTCGATACCTGCAGGAACCGCTTGCTACCGAACTCACGACAAGCTTCCAGCAGCACGTATACCCCGTATACGTCTGTCTGCAGGAAACTGCCCGGGTTCAGGATGGAGCGGTCTACATGCGTCTCTGCGGCGAAGTTCACCACCCAGTCGTGGTTACGCACCAGATTGCGCGCTACCACCGGGTCGCGTACGTCGCCGTGATAGAAAGCAAAGCGCGGATTGTGCATCAGGTCAGCGATGTTAGACAGGTTGCCCGCGTAGGTGAGTGCATCCAGCACCGTCACCCTGTACTCAGGATACTTCATCAGCAAGTAACGAGCGAAATGGCTGCCGATGAACCCGGCGCCGCCGGTGACCAGTACTCTCTTCATGACGTCTCTTCCAGCCCCTGAGGTGGAGTGTAAACGGTTAGTCTGTCCGCCCCCGTCGGTTTCAGGAGTGAACATTATCTATAGTACCACCATCGTAACAGATTCGTCTCTCTGCTGCAACCTTCGGCAATTGCACAAGGTGTATCTCGCGCCATCAGTGAACAACACACCACCCGCCGCCCCCGTCCCCACTTTGAGGTCAGAGTTCGTGCATCGCACCGCGCACCACACACAGGAAGCAGGAAATCGCCTGGCTGTTCGCCGAAACAGGTGTAGCAATGGTGCGCAATGTCACGTAGTCGAGATGGCTTTTCAAATGGATTATCTTCCTAAGAACATAGCCTATCTCAGTCAAACAGCTCACGAACTGTTGCAGGGCTGTCAGGTAAAGGCGCATGACGGCACAATACTGTACACTCCCGACGGTCGGGGCAACTACGCTGCGCTGTGGACGCGCGACTTCGCCTACATGGTGGAACACGCAAGCGACCTGATGCCCGAGCAACATATCGCAGCCTGCATCCGTTACCTGATAAAAGGACAGCGCGAAGACGGCGCGGTTCCCGACCGGGTGCGCCCCGACGGCGTGCCTGTGTACGTCGCCGGACCGGAGAACAACCCGCTTGGCGAACCCAATCTGGACAACCCCATGTTCCTCGTTATCGCCTGTGACGTGTATCTAAAGCGCGTCGCTTCCAACAGGCGCAAGTCGTTGTTCACGGAGTGGGCGCCCGCGCTGGATAAGGGCATGGACTGGGTTCCGTGCAGCCCTCAGGGGCTGGTGTTCAACCTCCCTGAGAAGCCACATTCCCCCTACGGTTTCACCGATTGTATCGGCAAAACGGGCGAATTGCTGATGGAATCGCTGCTCTACTGGCAGGCGTGCAGGCAGATGGCACGTCTGCACCAGAGCTACGGTGAGAAGCGCCGCGCCGCGGAATACCTCGCTCGCGCCCGACGGACAGAGCAAAACCTCGACAGGCTGTGGGATGAAAAGGCGGGCGCGTTCCTCGCCGCCAGCGTGGATTGCAGGCAGGTGGACGTTTGGGGTAATGCTTACGCCCTCGCCATCGGCTTTCCGCTGGGCAAGCGCAAGAGCACACTACAACAGACGCTGGTCCGCCGCTACGAAGACTATATGTGGAAGGGGCAGGTGCGCCACCTGTTCAAGGGCGAGTACTGGCAACGCCTGCTAACGCCTGTGCCGCCCGACCGGTATCAGAACGGTGCCTACTGGGCGACCGCTTCCGGCTGGGTGATGCTGGCAACACACCAGGTGAACCCGCAGCTGGCAGCGCGCGCCTTCGAGGAGCTGATAGCCGACTTCCAGCAAAACGGCGTGTACGAGTGTGTGCATCCCGAATACCGCCAGCTGCAGAGCTACGTCGTGAGCGCGTGCAACCCATTAGGCGCGGCGAGGAGACTGTGGGAGCGGCGTTAGCAGACCACAAAAAGGATGAACTCCGTGAAACTTTTCGAGAGCATCAGGTGTCTAAAGGAATCGCTGACGTTCCGTTTCACTCCGAATGAGAAGGAGGCTCTGTGTTACTGAACCACCTGTGAATGTGCTTTTCTCAGCCGTTGCAAGGGGGTTATTGCGTACTTACGCACCCTTTTGCAATGAGAGCACATTGACAAACAGGAGGTTCTAACACGGTGAGCGAACTGAAATTCTCTCTCCATGCCCCCACACACCTGTCCACTGAGCAGATACTGGAGATTGCGCAATATGCCCACCGCATGGCGCAGGTGCTAAGCTTCCAGAGGGTAGAGCCCGTTATCGCGCTAGAGGGCGAGGCAGTGGAACAGGTGTTGTCGCGCGAACCCGATGTGGAGTTCGACCCCGATCGCATCCTCGTCCATAGCCTCTTCGATGAAGTACCAGAGGGGGGCTACGACTACGAGTTCCGCGCAGTATGCAGTCAGACTAAATTCGCGGTGTTCGAGCAGAGGAACAACGAGGACGAGCCAGAAATCTGGCACATACCTCCCCAGCGAATCGTAGGTTTCTATGCCAGAAGCGGTAGAGGCTGCTCGCTATTGCGACTGACCTTTGTACAGTACCCTGCCGAGGTGGTATATGCAGCCGATAGCAGCTTGATGTTCGGCTGGTGGGCTAAAGACCATGTGTACCTGGCGGAAGCTTACCGATATGGAGAGGAGCACTTCGTGCAATGCCACCTCCGACATATCCTGTTGTTTCGGGCGATAAAGCAGCGCTTTCCCGTACTGAAGGTAGACATATCCGACCCAACAGGCTACTGGAAGTCGGGTTCTTTGCAACGTATGCTCCGAAAGGCGCGCAGCCTGTTCGGCTCTAGCCCTCGCCAGAGTTTTCTGCAGCGCTTCACAAAATCCGTCGGAGGTTCGGGCGACGAGGAAAAGCCCCTTATCAAGGCTTCTATGGAGCGGGAAGTCTTACGGGAGCTGCTATCGCGCAACTGAAAAAGCCGGGAGGTTGGGCAGGTTCTTCTCCTGTCCAGCCTCTCCCCAGGTGTAAGCAGGTAACCTCCACACACATCACGAAACGAACCCTGTATAACAGCTGGTTGCAAAAAGGAGGCATACGATGCTTGTACCCACGCCCCCTATGGGGTGGAATAGCTGGAATACTTTTGGCGCGGATATTGACGAGGAGCTGATTCGGCAGGTTGCTGACGTGTTTGTACAAACGGGGTTGAAAGAAGCTGGCTATACCTACGTGGTGATTGATGACCTGTGGGAGGCGGACGAGCGCGACAACAGGGGTCGCCTTATACCCGACCCGAAAAAGTTCCCCAGCGGCATGAAGGCGCTGGCGGACTATATACATAGCAAGGGACTGAAGTTCGGCATCTACTCCTGCGCAGGCACGCACACCTGCGCAGGCAAACCCGCCAGCTACGGATACGAGGAGATAGACGCGCAAACCTTCGCCGAGTGGGGTGTGGACTACCTCAAGTACGACTTCTGCTACAAGCCTGCTGGGGTAGACGGTCCGTCCCTCTATCGGCGCATGGGGCAGGCGTTGCGCGCTACTGGTCGCCCAATCGTGTTTAGCCTGTGCGAATGGGGCACGAACGAGCCGTGGAAGTGGGGCGCGAGTGTGGGGGGACATCTCTGGCGTACCACCGGCGACATCAACGACTCGTGGGAGAGCATCGAGCAGATAGGCTTCAGTCAAAATGGGTTGGAGGCGTACGCTGGTCCCGACCACTGGAACGATCCTGACATGCTCGTAGTGGGCATGTACGGCAAGGGCAATGTAGCGCGAGGCGGCTGTAGCGATAGCGAGTACCGCGTGCATTTCGCGCTGTGGTGTCTGCTTGCGGCGCCGCTGATGATCGGCTGTGATGTGCGCAACATGAACGCCTTCACACACCAGTTGCTCACTAACAAGGGGTTGATTGCTATCAATCAGGACCCTCTGGGCAGACAGGGCTTTCGCGTGGGAGTGGAATGGGACTACTTTGAGACGTGGATGAAACCGCTGGCAGATGGTTCGGTAGCGGTGGGCTTGTTCAACCGCCATAAAGAGTGGAGGCGCGTTATCACCGCCCCATGGGAGGCGCTGGGCATCCATGACCGCCGTCCCTGCCGCGTGCAGGATGTGATAACCGGCGAGGACTACGGCGTACACACCCGCTTCTTCGGTGCGCCCGTAGACCCGCATGACGTGGTGGTGGTAAAGATTACCCCACTGCGGGATGCGTAAGCAAGACGGTTCGCCGCTGCTGTCGCCACCTGTCAGCTCCCCTCAACGCAACGCCCGACAGGAAGCGCGCCACGACTGCATGCTACCACGTTACAAGGGGCAGACCTCTATATCTGCCCCCCGTAAAAAGGCAGATATTCGCTTGTTGTAACACATGGGATAGACCCTCCTTCGAGTGCAGGATTATGTTACACCGCCCGGAGCGCCGGTGGAGCCGCGTACCATTAGTTGGGTCGGCAGCACCACACTCTGGCGTGGCGGTTCCATGTTTGTCAACCACTGCAGGAGCATTAGCGTGGCAAGACGCCCCATTTCGTCCAGAGGTTGACGCACCGTGGTTAGCGGTGGGCTGAGCAGCGAGGCGGACACCGGATCGTCGAAGCCTACTACCGAAAGGTCCTCCGGTATTCGCAATCCCTCCTCGCGCGCAGTGCGCACCACATCCAGCGCCAGATAATAGCCTCCACAGAAGAAGGCTGTCGGGCGATCTGAGGAGTGGAGCATTTGCCGGAGTGCACGGCGCGTTGCCTCGGAAGCGGGTTTTCTGTCACCATAGCCCATGGTTCCAACCATGCGCTGTCCCTGTTGCTATCTGCACAACAGAGCAACGAGTTTTCTTATTTGGGAAAACTCTGCCCTGTGCTTAAAACTGTTGCAGAAAAAACGAACCATACCTGTTGACAATAACTGTAGGGCGTGCTACTATATAAGTAGATTAATCGCATAACTACAATTGGGAGGGTGCAATAAATGAAACAACGAGGTTTCACCTTGATTGAGTTGCTGGTAGTTATCGCGATTATTGCGATACTGGCAGCCATCCTGTTTCCGGTGCTTGCGAAGGCTCGCGAACGAGCGCGTCTGGCAACCTGTATCTCCAACAGCAAGCAGATTGGCTTGGGCGCGATGATGTACGTGCAGGACTACAACGAGGTCTTCCCAGTGGCGATATTTGCTTTTAACTCGCCCTCGGAGGTCTCCCATGTCGGCGGCAACTGGGTAAGCGTGCCAGGCGGAGCAGCGGGCTGTCACACACGATTGGGTCAACACCCCACACTGGTGGATGTGTTGCTGCCGTACGTAAAAAACGAGGGAATCTTTACCTGCCCCTCGCTCAACGTGCCGGTACGACGCAACGCACAGGGCGACGTGTGTGAGGACTATTCGGGATCGTACGCCTATCGCTGCTACGATGGTTTCATGCAGCCGGGCAACGTATCTCCGATACTGCGCGGAGGCGGTGTGTTCGCAGCGGTGATTTTCGGGCTATATCCGCCACCTTACCGCTGTCCGCAAGGGCCACAGACCTCCTCGGTGGGATGGTCGGCATGCGGCGCCTCGCTAGCCAGCATTACCAAGCCCGCTGAAGACATGCTCATCGTCTGCAACTCGTGGGGTTGGCACTATGGCGCCAGAAACCAGGATGTCGTGGAGGGACGAGCCATCGGAGGTACGCCCACCGTTTACATGGATGGACACGCCAAGTTCCAGCCGATTACTATCGGCGGCTTTGTAAACTGGATTTGCAATCCACTGAACGACTGAGGAAGTAAGGGCGCATAGCAACGAAGGGGAGCTTATTATCTACCACCGGAAAAGCTCCCCTTCCGCCAGTAACCGAACCACCACCAGGTGCCCACGCTGCCACTCGATACGCACTGGTGAACTCTCAACCACATTGCTCACCCCCCGTGTGCCGAGGGAGAGCGTTTCCCCCTGCAACGCCCATTTTAAGCCCTCTGTGTGCACGCCCTCCGCCTCCCCCAACGGCAACAATGAAACAGTCGTCCCTACAGGAGCCTCAAATTGCAACTGCCCATCGGAGAAGTAGATGACGGAGTGGTCTTCCACAAAGCGGATGGAGGCTCTATCGGTATACCGCACCGCGCCACATACATTGCCCAGCACGTGGTCTATTCGGTCGCCCGTAACCCCTGCCACCACTACCTGCGGCTGGCGCCACCGACTCGCTGCGAAGCGGATCGCCTTCTCCAGATCGGTGTCGTCCTGTCCAGGGTCATGAACGACGCTCGCGGCAGGTAGCGACTGCAGCAACGCAGCAGGCACAGAATCGAAATCTCCGACCACGTAATCGATGCGCAACCCCGCCTCACGCAGACGCACCGCGCCTGCATCCGCGCCAATCATGACATCTGCCCCCGCGACAACCGACTCGAGCAGCTCCCGTCGCGGCGGTAGACCGTTGAGCATAATGAGTACATGCATCAACCACTGTCCTCTAGCTGTGTATTACGCGAACAACACGCTCCGATTCCTGCACGCGCGATATGCAAACCTGCTGATGTTCAACCGGCAGGGAGAATATGCAGACGCTCCGTTGAAGACGCGAACTCACTGGTTCCAGCCAAGGCGACCGTTGATGGAGATAGAGTAGGTAGCTATGCCTGTGTACATGGTGATTACCGACCACAGCATCTCGCTGGCGAACTCCGCCAGAATAATGCCCACTGCTACCGCCCGAAGTCGCTCGTACCCGCGCAAACCTGCGTACGCCTGAACAGCCACTTTCACTATCAGCGCTACCAGCAGACCAAACCAGTAGTAATCTACACCGAAGTTTAACGAAAGCGCATAACCCGCCGGATGTAGCCAGAAACCGGGCAAGCGGAAGCGTATCGTATCCAGCAGCATCACCAATGCAAAGCCAAACAGCACCGCCGCAATCGCCGCAGGGTTCGGACCGGACGCGCTTTCCACATAGTGACGAATAGTTGCCCCGTAACCCCACTTACCCAGCCGATTTGCGTGTCCTTTCGTGTAACCTTCGTAGATGTAGGCAAGGTGAGAACATAGCACTCCCAGAACGAGAGCAATCACCACCGTCCAGAATACGCTCCGTGCCGATAGCCTCACACTATCCGCCAGCTTATATCCCTCCAGATGATGGGGCATGTTGTGAGTTCGATGGATGCGGTTCATAACGGAAAACAGGTGATAGATACGCACTGTCTCCGCTTCGGTCAGGGCGCGACTGCCTGCTACCGCCACCAGTACCTGCTGCGGTCCCATGAACGCCATTTCGTGCGATGGCGGACCCACCTGCGCCCGCAAACGGGTCAACGCAACACTGAACACCAGAAAAATGGCGATGTACACCAGCACCAGTAGCGGCGACAACCCCAGAGCCATACCAATAGCGCACAACGCGGCTAACGTGAGCGCCAGTCCAACCGCTGCGGAGCGTGGGCGCAATTCGTCCTCGCTGAAAGCGGTACCCAGGCGAATATGCTGCCACAACTGGCGCAGATACCCTCTGGCAGACCACATCGAACCGACAAACAGCCCCAGAAACGCGCCCCACGTTTGCTCGCTAAAATAAGGAGGTCCGGGCACGAGACTACTTCCTCCAAACAGTCCCTGCTCGTAACCCCACATCGCCATCAATAGCTGGGTAACCTTGCGGGCGAAGAAGAAAAACACCAGAGAAAACAGCATATCCGTTGGCATGAACAGACCAATCGCACTCATGTAGGGAAACAGCCCCACAGGTATCCAGCCGAGAGCGTTCCATGGAGGTTCCTGGGGCAGCCACTTGTTGAGGTCGGAAATAAAACGCACGTTGATGCGAGGCACCGCCGGATATACAAAATTCACGCCGTTCAGTAAATCGATGCTCAACATCACCACAAAAGCGGTCCACAGGTAACGGCTCTTCCAGATGGGTTGTGTGGGCTGCGTAAGGTACAGGGGTACCTGCACGATGGGGAAGCTGAGCTTTTCCTGCCGAACCCAGCGCTCGCGCATCAGCGAGTTGATGCACAACATGCTGATACTCAACAACACCAGCACTACCGTCCATCCTACGATCGGCTTCCACCAGAGGTGGAGGTGCTGCACCACGAACGCAAGGTTGTACCCTCCAACGTGGTAACTGCGCAGTCGCTCGGTGTCCAGCAGGAAAAACCACTCTGAGAGGTAGGGGATAATGTGGGAACGGTTCCAGGGGTATGCATCGGTGTACAGGGCGTAGGCGGGAATAAGCAGGTGTACATTATGCATCCACTCTGCGCCGATAGCAGAAGCGACCGACAGGAAGATGTAAATCTGCGCCAGCTCCTTGCTGCTCAGCGCAAAGCGTGCTGCCCATCGGCGTAGCAGCAGATTAAAAAAGGCAAGCGCCATCAGGGAGCAAGTGGGGGGAACCAGCAATGAAAAGATGACATCCACGCTCACCGCCGCCGCCCAGTAGACGTTGGCGGGCAAAAGAACCAGCGCTATCACCCACGTGCGCAGGTTGCCTCCCGCCACGCGACTATCGGCGAGCGCTACCCCCTCGTGAACCACAACCGAATGGCGAACCGAGACCGTGCCCATCAGCGCCGCCTGGACGGGGGACGCCGAAAGGTTGTCGTGTTATCCGCGGTCACACCGCGCGTATAGCGAGTTCAGCGTGGGCGGAGGCACACTCCAGTAATACTGCAACACCACCTGCTGCGGGTCTTCCAGCGCCCTGCGCAGGTTCCACTTGGCGTGACCATCTACGTACAGCACGTTCGCGCCGCCGTTATGGATGAACGACGGGCGGTTAATCAGATAGCAGTCGCGCGGCCAGACGGTCTCGTCTCCAGGGCACCAATAAGGCACAAAGAACCCATCATCCAGCGTCTCAGCCTCATCCACCAGCATAATAATGTTGGCTGGTTTATCGATAGAGGCAATCGGACGGTGTTGCGACAGGAAACCGTTCATCGAGTACGAGAAGAGGACACGTCGACCGGTCGTCCCTACACGTGCCTCGCTACTGGTCCAAGCATCCGAAGGGCAGTAGTAGACCAGTTCGTTCTTTACGTAGGGATACAACCCGCCTTCCTTGACCGTCCAGACCGGGTCGTTGCGGATGAGTCCTGCCGGTACCCAGTGCCCATCGCGCATACACCCTAACCAAGGACGCAAGATAGCGGTCCCCGGCAGACGTTCATCATAGTCATTTACGTACTGGGCGAAGGCAAGCCCCAGCTGTTTCATGTTCGACAGGCACGAGGTCTGCCTTGCCTTCTCGCGCGCTTGCGAAAACACGGGGAACAGAATCGCTGCCAGTATCGCGATAATCGCGATAACTACCAGCAACTCAATCAGGGTGAAACCGAACCGTCGCATGGTTTATCCCTCCTCACGGAAATCTTACGTCGTCTCGGCGTCCCCCTTGAATCCACTAAAGATTCTACATCCATATTGCGTAAGAGTCAATACATTTTTGGGCGTACATCGCGGTTTTCTAAGCACACAAGAGGCATATCCAGCACAGTTTCATCACCACGCAAAAGAGCCCGAACCATGTTGCAGACGAGATGAGCTTTCGACAGACCATTCGCGCTTCACAGTTTACTGATAGGGGGTTTGCTGTGCTGGTAGAAAACGGGCACGAGTGGTTTCGCTTTGAGGAACTCTACCTCTTGTCCGGATTCAGCTTCGAAGCCTTTCTACAAGCGATGGAGGGTGGCAGTGTGTTGATAGATTTCGATGCACGGACGGGACATAATCACGGCACGAAGTTCCGCCTCCGCCAAGGGGCGTGGCCCAGTCTATATGCAAACGTCCAGCGTGTTTTCACCCCTGCTCAGCCTCTTCGACTTACCTAAAGGCAGTTTCCCAAACCCGCAATTTTATGGAATAACCCACTGGTAAGAGATTGCGATAGAAAGGACGTTATGGTGCGATGGCTTTACGGGCGGCTTCGACGCATCACGAAGAGCGTGTTATCCGCCATGTGCGATGGGCGTTTGGAGGCATCGGGGCTGCAGCAGGCGCAATAGCCTTTTGGACCCTTCACCCTGCTGCTGCTGTGGTAGGAAGTATTGCGGGAGCCACCGCCGGTGCGCTAATGGTATATCGTAAAGCGGTGGTGGCGCTGGCGCGGAAGTGGTCACTGGAAGAACCTCCGCGCACGAGCCGCATGGCGTTCGCCTTTTATCTTGCCGCGCTCAAATGCAATAGTCTGGACGACATCAGCCGTGCACGTCTGGAACGGTGCTTGGTGGATTCGGACGTCAGCAACGGCGTTTTCTCTGCAGGACGGGTGGCGATATACCGGAGACGGTTTGCAGTGCAACCCGACGACCCCGGCCCGGCTTTTCTGCTAACCGCTGCTTACAAGCAAGGGTGGCTTCCGCAAGATGAACAGATGGTCGCCGTATGGACACAAGTGGTGCGCGAGGAATGGAAGGAACATCCGCTATGGAACCGTTTCAATCTATCGCGCACCAAGCTGCTGGAGGACCTGGCAAACCTCATCTTGCGCGAGGGCAACGTCACCCCGGAATGTGTGGATGTGGTTGCTCGCGCTTATGCTGCAAACCCCAACCACTCGGGCTGGTTAACCTACCTGGCGCGCGCCTACCCACCACGCACCGACCCGGAAGCGCTAAAGATATACTACGCTTTTTTCAAGCATTCGCCGCGCGACAGTACGAATACACGGTTCCTCGCCGACTATGTCGTAGAGCACCTGCAAGGCAAGCCGTGGGAGGCGGAGGTATTGCGTGCAGCGGCGGCTTTAGCAGGGGCGGAGCGTGCCCGCTATATAGTAGCTCTGGCGCGGTGCTACGCCTTGATGCAATGCACCGAGCAGCACGCTTTAGCAGTGTATCGCGAGGCGTTCGCTCTTACGCCAGAAGACATGCAGACTCTGGGCGCCCTGGCTCTTGCTCTGGCGCGCAATAAGGTTTATGACGAGCAAGCGGAAGAGATTTACACCAGAGTATTGAAGAACGAGAAAGCACTGGCCACAGCCATAGAAGAGGTTGGAGGAAGCCTTGCCGAGGTGCAGTCCGCCATGGCGCATTGCCTGGCGCAGCGCGGGGCGCAGACGAAAAGCGCCATCAGCCTCTACGCAAAAGCTTTTGAACACGACCCATCCGACGCTGTCGTCGCATACGCCTACGCCAGAGCGCTGGCAGCAGCAGAGAACCACTCGCAGAAGGCGACGCAGGTATACGTCGTCGCCCACAAAAACTACCCGGACGATACAGAGATACTGGTTGCGCTGGCAAAGGCGTACGCGCAAAACGGCGTAACCAACCACGAAGCTACTCACATTTACCAGAAAGTGTTGCACGCCCGCAAAGAGTGGCCAGGCATGTGTGAAAGTATAGCTGCGCTCTACGCCAGGGAAAAGCGTCCGCCTGAGCTCGCGCTGCAGCTGTGGAAACGCCTGGCAGAGGAGCAACCACAGAACGCGCAAGTGCGCAAGTGGATCGCCGCTGAGTACCTGCGTCGACGCGAGGCGAAGAACGCCCTGACATATTACCAGCTGGCAGCGGAGATTGCCCCAGACGACTTTGAGGCTCAGTTGATGACAGGAAAACTCTTGCTGGAGTACACCAACGACCTGAACGGCGCATTACAGGCGCTGCAAGCCGCCGTTAGCTTACAACCGTTGCATCTGGAAGCAAACCTGCTGCTGGGCAACACGCTGGCGCGACTGGAGGTGTACCCAGCTGCGCTGATGGTATTCGAGCATGTACTGGACAACATCGACAACAACTGCGTCCACGCTCTACGTATGACGGCGCAGATGAAGCACCTGACCGACCACGATGTGCTTGCTGCCGTCAAGCTGTATGAACGTGCGGTAACTATTGAACCAGAAAACATCGAGATATGGAAGGAGCTCGCCGAGTTCAGCAAGGACCATGGCATGGTTGACCGCGAGATTCGCGCCCTCGAGACCCTCGCCCGTCTGGACCCCCGCGAGAGCACACACCACGTACGACTGGGCGAACTATACGTCATTGACGGCGACTTCCAGCGTGCGGAGGAGCACTTGCGACAGGCGATTGCGCTGGGAGCACAAGGTACCACAGTCTTTACGCTGTTAGGCGAGGTGGCTACTCGCGTGCGACGTAGTGCGTGAGGCGAGGCGGTTCCGCATCCGCCTCCCCACGCTCCACCAGCTCTCCTCGTCGCCACTTCTCGTATATCTCTATCGCTCTGCTCAGCGGCGGTCTGATCCTGCAGTGCCCGTCCTGGTTGTTCAGCTCGTTGCAGAACCCCTCATGTACGCAGTGCGGAACGAGCATCCGTCCGAAAAACGGCGAGACCGCCATCACCTCCTTACGCACCCTCTTGAAGAGGCGACGTATCTCCCATTGCGCCAGCGTGCACAGCCTCAATCCGCAGATATGGATGAGTTCCCTTAAGTTCACCGTCATCACCAGGTTAGTGGTCACCGCCTGGGGGAAGAGGAAACGGGCGTCCTCTGCGGGAACACCCAACTCCACCAGCTTCTGGTAGGCTTCGGCGCATTGGGCTCGCACCTGCTCGAACAGGGCGTGCGCATCGGGGTTTTCGGCGACTGTATCGGGCTCTACGAAGATGTCGGCGGTGTTCTTGAACTGCACATAACGCTGAGACTGCTGGTCAAACGCGATGCCGATACGGTGACGCACCAGCTGGTGGGAGAGGGTGCGCGAGACGCCAGAGACGGAGAAGGCGAACCAGATATGCTCTATTGTGGAGTGGTGACCAGAAGCCACCACCTTCAGGATGAGTTCCTCCATCTTCTCGTCGCGCACCTTGCCGTTCCGGATGCGCTCCCAAATCTCCTCTGGCTTCATCTCACTGTAGCAGGTGCGAC
>JANWYZ010000320.1 GCA_025054895.1 bacterium
GAGGCTGAGGCTCCTGTCGATCTGTTGGGAGGTTCGTTGACAGCAGTGCATGACCCTCATGCGACATGGTTTTGGTACCCCATGTTATCGCTGCCTGCGCCCCTCTTTCAACAACCGCACTACCTCCTCGATGCGCTTGGCGCGTGTCTGTGGGCGCTTGGCTGACTCTATCCACCGCAGGTAGTTTTTGCGGTAGAATGGGGCTATCTCCTCGAAAAACGCCTTTGCCTGCGGCTCCGCTTCAAACGCGCTCACGATGTCCGGGGCGAGTTCCTCAAGCACGGGGCTTTCCAGTTCAAGCGCACATTGCACGCTCATCCCCTCCTGAATGTCATTGTCGCGAAGCCACGTCGGTCCTAACGGCAGGATGTACCTTCCCAAACGAGCCTCAGTACGCCCACGCACGGTGCGCCCGCTGATGACGCCAGCGACGTAATGGTGCGGTTTTTCGCCCCATCTGTCCACCACCTCTTCAGGTAAAGGCAGAAACGTCCTGCCGTTCTGGCTAAGTACCGTAGCGGTAAAGTGCAGTGTTCGTTCCCTCATCTCTCTCTCACGTTCTCCAGAATTGCCCATGCGGGTAGCGATAGGTGGGCAGTTCTATCCCGGGCTGCCATTCTATCTGAAAAGGCTTGGGCGGGTTGTAATCGTACGGCGCCTCGTCTTCGGGGATGTAGTCCGCCTGCTTGCGCTTCTCGATACAGCTGAGCAACACACGCTGCTTCAGTGGGATGTATTCAGGCACGTGTGGGCCCAGCGCGTGCTCTACATGGGCGGTACGGAACTCGTAGTACACCACACGGCGGATTTTGTCCGACAGGTTGTAGGGCGAACCATGCAGCACCAGGATGTTATGGAACAATACGTCTCCCGGCTGCATCAGCACAGGCACTGCACCCGACGCCTTGAAATGCTCCTTGGTTGTATCCTGTTCCCTGTGCTCGGCGAACCACCGTTGAACCTGCGATGCGTCCCAGAGATGGCTACCGGGTATCACCCACAGACAGGTATCCTCGTCTGCCTCATCCAGATAGAAGTCCACGTTGAAGATAGGCGCATCTCCCACGTACTCGGTGCCAGCATCGCGGTGCCACGGCACGATGATTCCTTCACCGGGCATCTTCAGTACCATCGAATCCCATGTGGGAATGAGGTCTTTGCCCATCAGCTTCTCCACCGAGCGCAGGATGAAAGGATGCCCCAGAAGCACTTTCATCTCGTCGCGCTTGTCGATAACGTACTCGATACGCCGGAGAACGGGTTGCCCCGATTGAGGTCCGGTTCCATACATATAATCAGGGTCGTTCCGTACCTCGGCGGAGCCGTACGCGGTCAACTCGTCCATTGCCTGCTGAACGCGACGCAACTCCTCGCCTTGCAGGACGTTTCGTAAGATGAGGTAGCCGTTTTGCAGGAAGAAATCGCGTTCTTCGTCGGTAATCACGGTACGGTTTGTCGGGTTCATTGGGTTCACCTCACAAAGGTTTATTTTGGTGCGCTTTGCCGGGGCAAGTGGCGTAAGGCGTCTGGCAACTCCTTTGCGACCCGCTTGAGTAAAGCATCGGGGTCGTTGGGCATAGCGTACACCCTTAGCCGCCACCTGCGCCTGAGGGGCGGGGCTTCAGCTGGTAACCATAGTGGATTGTTATGCAGGCAGTCGTGCCACGCCTGCGCCATGACCGTCGCCGAGTCGTTCACCAGCGCGGCGAGATATTTGCCGTCACGCGAAACTACCCCGATGATCGGCGTCGTATACTGGTCGGTGCTGTAGTCCGCCCATGAGTTCGGTGAAGCCTGAGGCAAAGGCAACCACGCCGCCGCATACGCCTGCACCCAGGGCGGGTTATTATAAGGGTCGTCGGCAGGACGCACGGGGATTTTGCGCCGCTCCGTCTCGTGCAGAAATGTCCTGCCTCTTGTGGTGAAGATGAAGCACCGCTTGACAAAATCGGGGTAGGGGTCAGGCTTGCTGGCAAAGGCAGGGGCGCGGCGCACCTGCCAGCAGAGGTTTACGAAAGGCATCTCTGATGGCGCTTCTGCATGTCTTTCAGCCAGATCCAGATGGGCGAGAAACTCTACCGCGCCTGGCTCTGGTGTGACAACAGTGACCAGAATGACCTGCGGGTGGGCTCGCCAGCGGTGGCGCAGCTGCAGCCTCCCTCTGGGCAAAATACGCGCATCCACGAGGTCCAAATCGCTCTCGTAACACCACGCATCGCAGGTGAAGTCCGGCACATCGGGGAAAGTGGCAGAGACCATCGTCAGCTTCCTGCCCGGGCTCAGCGACTCGTCTTCCCACACCGCCAGCGTGGGGAGGGTTCCGGGATTGGGGTTTTTGGCAATGACCTGCATAGCAGGCGCCTCCTGACGATTTGCTTTGCGGGGGGATGTAGATGCTCTCCGCGGCGCAAGACGGCGCAGCACTTTTGCCAGCGGTTCGTCGTTTGCTGGCGGGGCGAGCAAGCGCGAAACCGGGCGATGGCGCAGGTAGAACGCCAGCACCGCAGTGAAATACACCAGTCCCTCGGGGGGCGAAGCTCCCGATTGGACTTCCCCTTCTACGTAGTCGCGTGTAAAGCTGCGCTCTTCAGGGAGGCGGTAGAGGGCGTTGATTTGCTCCTGCGTGTTGACCCGCCCGGTCGCCCACTCCCATCCTCTTAGCATACCGAGCAGCGTTCCCCTCTCTCGCAGGCTCGCGATGCGCTGACGCAGCACGCGTTCCACCGCGTCCAGATGACTTGGAGACACACCAATCGCCTCGTCTGCCTGCGCTATCTGCCATGCGTGCTCCATCGCCTGCGAGAGTATCAGCGTGCTGGAACGAGGGTGTGGATACCGCCACC
>JANWYZ010000321.1 GCA_025054895.1 bacterium
TCGATAGCCCGCCATTCTTCGTCGTTAATCAAATTGCGCTTTTCGATACGCTCCAGGCAGGCGTTGCTGTTAGGGCGAGACAGCGCCTCGTTCAGTTCAGTAATGCGCGCTTCCGCTTCCTCCTGCTCCTGTTTGATGCGCCGCTCCAGATACTCGCGCTTCTCCTTGATGGTAGCTTCGTCCCACGGGTTGGAGCTGTCCGGACCGTGCTCGCGTAGCTGCTTGTTGAACTCGCGACGCATCCGCGCCGCTTCCTCCTCCGCCTCTTTGCGGATACGCTCCTCTATCTCACGCAGGGCGTCGCGGATGTTATCCAGCTCCTGGTTGATAGTCGCCCGGTCTACATGCGTGACGATATACGAGGCAAAGTAGATAACCTTCTCCAGCAAGCGCGAGGACATATCCAGAATCAACGCCAGCGGAGAGGGCATCGCTTTCAGATACCAGATATGGCACACGGGCGACGCCAGTTCGATATGTCCCATGCGGCTACGACGCACCCGGGCGCGAGTCACCTCCACGCCACAGCGGTCGCAAATGGTACCCTTGTACTTCATCTTGCGATAGCGGCCGCAGTGGCACTCCCAGTCCTTTACCGGACCGAAAATACGCTCGCAGAACAATCCATCCCGCTCCGGTTTGAAGGTGCGGTAGTTGATGGTCTCCGGCTTCTTGACTTCACCATGCGACCACGCACGGATGTCGTCCGGCGAAGCGATACTGATACGGATCTTGCTGAAAGAGCTGGAATCTATCATCGCGAGTTGCCACCTCCTGCGGGTGCATCAGGATGATGAGAACGACGCGGACGCACGCCGTCTTCCTCATCCTCGTCTTTCAGACTCATCTCTTCGTTTTTATCGTTGTATACAGCCACCTTTAGCCCAAGGCTTTGTAGCTCCTTCACCAGTATCTTGAACGACTCGGGCACGCCGGGCTCCATCATCGGCTCGCTCTTGACGATGGCTTCGTATATCTTCACACGTCCAATCACGTCATCCGATTTGATGGTGAGCATCTCCTGCAGCGTATAGGCCGCTCCGTACGCCTCCAGCGCCCATACCTCCATCTCGCCGAAGCGCTGTCCACCAAACTGCGCTTTGCCGCCCAGAGGTTGCTGTGTGACCAGCGAGTAGGGTCCAGTGGAACGCGCGTGAATCTTATCGTCCACCAGATGAGCCAGCTTCATCATGTAGATATAGCCAACTGTCAGGGGGTTGTCGAACCGCTCACCGGTCAACCCATCGCGCACCCAGCACTTACCCGTGCGTTCGTCGATACCACACCTTTGCCAGGTGTTGGCTCGGATGCGTTCGACCACCTGTTCCACCATTTCAGGTGGCGCAGGCTGCAACAGCGGCATAGGCAGTTTGGACTCGTCCACCCCCTCGCCCCTGCTCTTCTGCAGCTCCAGCACTTCGCTTTCACTCATCAGCAGAGGCGAGATAACAGGCGGCGCGTTCACCTTGCTGGAGATTGCCTCCAGCTTATACAAAGGCATCTCGCGCAGCTTTGTTCGGATTTCGTCCAGCATCTCTTCGGCGGTCTGCTCATCGCGGAACTCCATGTTCAGTCCCAGGTCTATGTTCACATAGTTCTGCAGAACCATCCGGCGTACATGCTTTGCCATGCGCTCCAGTTCGCGCAGGATGTCTTCCTCTCGGGTCCCAGAAAAGGCAGGTTCCTCGTACGCTGCGCCGAAATAATGCCCCGCCCAGCCGAGATGTGTCTCCTTAATCTGCCCGATGTTCATGCGCGACGGTACACCCAGCGGGTTCAGCACGATATCCACCGGGGTGCCATCCGGCAGGAACGGCATATCCTCTTCGGGCAGTATTTTGGAAATAACGCCCTTGTTGCCGTGACGCCCCGCCATCTTGTCACCTTCCATCACCTTGCGCTTTTGCGCCACATATACGCGAACCAGCATGTTCACGCCTGGGGGCAAATCGTCGGCAGGAATACGCTCCAGGTCGCCGCGGCAGCGCTCGCACTCCGGCTTGTCCTCCGGTCGCTTACTGAAGTAATGAATGTGTCCACACTCCTTGCACTTGTAGCGGAAGCGCGAAAAGACCTTGACGTCGATAACCTTCCCTTTTTCACCATGAGGCAAGCGCAGCGAGACATCGCGCGTCTCCTCCGCCTTCTTGCCAAAGATGGCGATAATCAATCGTTCCTCCGCGCTCAGTTCGCTCTGCCCCTTGGGCTGCACCTTGCCCACAAGGATATCCTCGGGTTGAACCTGCGCTCCGATACGGATGATGCCGTGTTCATCCAGGTCTTTCAGCGCATCCTCGCCCACATTAGGAATGTCGCGGGTGATCTCTTCCGGTCCCAGCTTGGTATCGCGCGCTTCTACCTCGTAGCGCTCGATATGGATGGAGCTGTATACGTCATCGCGCACCAGCCGCTGCGAGACAAGAATAGCGTCCTCATAGTTGTAGCCGCCCCACGGCACGAAACAGACGAGCACGTTCTTGCCCAGCGCCAGTTCGCCGTGGTCGGAGCAGGGACCGTCTGCAATTACCTGCCCTGCACGTACCCTGTCACCCCGATTCACAATAGGCTTCTGGGTGATGCAGGTTGACTGGTTCGACTGCATGGTGTTGACCAGCGGGTAGATATCCAGGTCGCCTTCCTCGACGCGTACGACAATCTCTTCCGCAGTAACTTTGGTTACGGTTCCGTTGCGCCTCGCCATCACCAGCGCGCCCGAGTCCATCGCCGCGCGCCGTTCCAGTCCAGTCTTCACAATGGGCGCGGATGAGCGCAGCAAGGGTACCGCCTGCTTTTGCATATTTGCTCCCATCAGGGCGCGAGCGGCATCGTCACT
>JANWYZ010000322.1 GCA_025054895.1 bacterium
TTGTTACTAATGATAGGCAGATTCCTTCGCTACTCGGTTTACCAGTCATCGTCCTCGACGCTCTCCTCGCCGATTAAATCTCTCACTCTTGATGGTATACTACTACCACACAATCTAGATATAGAAGGAGGGGTTGCTCGCGATGACGCACTATCCCTTAACCGAGCAGCAGATTGCTTTTTTCCGAGAGAACGGCTTCGTACAGCTGGACAACGTGCTGACTCAGGACGAATTGGATGCGCTGCGTTGCGCCGCCGATGAGGTGTTGTCGCAGCGGTACGACCCGCGCATTGAAACCTCTGCAGCCAACCCTGAGTACGAAAAGGTCTTTGTACAAAAAGTGAACCTGTGGCGGGTGCATGAAGGGATTCGGCAATACACCCTTAACGAACGCATCGCCGAAATCGCCCGTCGATTGATAGGCGCACAACGTATTCGCCTCTGGCATGACCACCTGCTTACTAAGATGCCGGGCGATAGCAAGCCCTCGCCATGGCACCAGGACCGTCCATACTGGCCGATGATAGGCTATGACCAGCTCTCCTGCTGGATGGCGCTGGACGACGTGGACGAGAACAACGGCTGTATGCAGTTTATCCCGGGGTCGCACCTGTGGGGCGAGCTGGAGCCAATTAACCTTGTTACCCCGCAAGACATTTTTGCACTGGTTCCTGATAGAGAGGCGAAACAGCCCTATATCGCAAGGATGAGGGCAGGAAGCTGCACCTTCCATCACGGCTTGACTTTCCATTATGCAGGAGCGAACCATACCGACCGGCCGCGCCGGGCGATGGTGACCATCTACATGGCGGATGGCACGGCTTACAGTGGCAAGCCACACGTGGTCACCGACGGGTTGGGATTGCACGCTGGCGAACCGTTAGCAGGGGATATGTTCCCCGTGCTAGCACAGGACGACTGAGAAGCGGCTGGCACTAACCAATAACCGTCTTGCGAGTGCGCTTGTTCCTGCTGTTCCCTATCGCGGTTGCGCTTCTGCAGAGGACTTGCTCATTCGCACAGGGTAAAATATGGTTACTGGGGCGACGCAGAGGCGTAGAGGTATGAGTGTTTATCGGACCGATTTTGTGGTGATTGGCAGCGGGATTGCGGGGTTGACCTTCGCATTGCGCGCGGCGGAGCAGGCAGAGGTGGTGGTTATCACCAAGAAGGAGCGCAGCGAGTCCAACACCAACTACGCGCAGGGCGGCATTGCGGGGGTGTTATCGCCAGAGGATACGTTCGACCTGCACTTTCAGGATACGTTGAACGCAGGGGCGGGGCTGTGCCATGAGGATGCGGTGCGTGTACTGGTGCAGGAGGGACCACATCAGATTCGTCGCCTGATAGAGCTCGGCGCGCGTTTCGACATGGAGCGCGATGCGGAGGGTAACCCTGTTCTGGCTCTGGGCAGGGAAGGGGGACACTCGCGTAACCGTATTGTGCATTATGCCGACCAGACGGGCTGGGAGATAGAACGCACTCTGCTCGAGGCAACGCGCTACCACCCACGCATCACTATCCATGAACATTTCTTCGCCCTGGAACTTATTCTCCGCGACAGCGAGTGTGTGGGAGTATGGGTATTGAACACCCATTCCGACGAGCCAGAGGCGTTCTTTGCACGGGCGGTGCTGCTGGCAACAGGAGGTTGTGGACAGGTATACCCCCACACCACCAACCCACCCATTGCCACGGGCGATGGCATCGCGATGGCATGGAGGGCAGGCGCGTACATCGCCAATATGGAGTTCATGCAGTTTCATCCCACCACCCTCTATCACCCCAGCGCGCGCAGCTTTCTCATCTCAGAGGCGGTGCGGGGCGAAGGGGCAGTACTGCGCTTGCCCGATGGCACGCCATTTATGGAGCAGCACCATCCCATGAAAGACCTTGCGCCTCGCGACGTGGTTGCCCGCGCCATTGATGCGGAGATGAAGCGGTTGGGTCTCCCCTGTGTGTATCTGGACATTACTCATCGTCCCGGAGAATTTCTGCGCCAGCGGTTCCCTGTCATCTACAACCGACTGCAGAGCGTGGGCATCGACATGGCGCGCGAGTGGATACCCGTCGTGCCTGCAGCACACTACATGTGCGGTGGTGTGCAAACCGACCTGTACGGCAGAACGTCCATCCCGCGCCTTTATGCGGCTGGGGAGGTCGCCTGTACTGGCGTACACGGCGCGAACCGTCTAGCCAGCAACAGCTTACTGGAAGCGCTGGTATTCGCCGACCGTGCTGCTACTCACGCGGTGGAGGCAAGGTGGAATCAGCCTCGAACCGACGCTGTACCTCCTCTCGAAGCGCTGATGCAGGCAAGTGGCGTATCGGAAGAGGTGGAACACGAGGACATCCGCACTCGGCTACACGCAGTGATGCACCAGAAGGTGGGCATTGTGCGCAGGTTGGCGTCGCTACAGGAGGCTGCGCAGGAGCTGCAACGCCTTCAGAGGCGCGCTCAGTTAGTAGTGCAAAAGGCTCCGCACCGGGTAGAAGCGTGGGAGCGCTGGAACCTGACGATTGTAGGCGGTCTCATCGTACAGTGCGCCCTGCGCCGTCGTGAAAGCCGCGGGTTGCACACGCTGGTAGACTTTCCACACCGCGACGATGTAAACTTCAAACGCGATACGGTATTGTGTCGAACTGCCGGGCTGGACACAAGCGAAGCATCCCTGAGTCACGAAACGAGAAATTCCGCGCCCCGCTCAGGATGACGCAACTGCAAGAAATGTAGCGCGGGCATCTTGCCCGTGACCCCGGGGCGCGAAGACGAGGGAACCTTTTAACTGCATACGGTGTCAGAAGTAGAGGGC
>JANWYZ010000323.1 GCA_025054895.1 bacterium
AAGGATGACAGGAGTGCTTCGATCTGCGCGGAATGTCTGATGGATATTCCCCGCCGGGTAAGTCCTGTAGACCTGCAGAATACCTGAGGCACTTTCCGCGAGCGTATCGCCAGAGAGGGGAAAGTCATCTATGAGCTTAGGGCGTCTTTGTGAGGAAATAGATTTTGGGTTGAGCAACACGGTAAAGCGGCTCTTCGTGGATCTGGTAGCGAAGACACCGCCTCCGGTGTAGTGTATTTTTATTTATCGTCATCCCAGCCGCATCGGTTGTTTCTGTCCGTATGTGAGCGTTCTCCACAGCCACTCCACCGGACCGAAGCGATACCGGCGTAGCCACCACACGCTGAACAGGGATTGGACGGCGAAGATGAAGCAGGACAGGACGAACCCTGCGGCAACCCCAACCTTACCGTATAGACCCAAGCCATAGTTGTAGAAGAGCAACGTGCAGATAACCGACTGTAACAGGTAATTCGTCAGCGCCATGCGCCCCACTGCGGCAAGCCACGCAAAACGCGCTTGCCTGCCCCCATCGCGCAACCACAGGGAAAGCAGCAGGATATACCCAACAGCCAACACCGGACCGCCTAACAGGTATAACCAGAGGGCGGTCAGGAAAGGCGCCAGTTCCAGCTGCTGCGGCGCGGTAAACAGTTGGCGTGCATACAACAAGTTCACTATCGCGCCTGCAACCAGGCAAACTCCAGCGACCACGCGCCACCTTGCGAGAGAGCTCTGTATATTCTCAAAAAGACGACCTTTCCCCGCATACATACCCAGCCAGAACATCACTAGCGCGTTAGGCAGGAGAGCAAGGTACGCCCAGAGAATGGTTTGCAACCATTCCCACAATCGGTGCTGCATAGCGTCAAGATAACCGCCTTGAGAGTATACCTTTTCAGCCTGCGAGAGCATCTGTTGTATCCCCGAGGCAAACTGCTGGTTCGCCTCTCGCAGTCCTACCTCGGCTTCAGGAACCCCCTGCATCGCCAGAAACAGGCTGGTCGGCACACCGCAGCAGAACAGCTGCAATGCCCATACACCGAGTGCCAGCGCCAGCAACGCGCGAGGTTGAAGACGGCGGAAGAGTAGAAGTACCAGTCCCCCTATTGCATAGAAGAAGAGAATGTCGCCGCTCCATATCAGGATAGCATGTATCAATCCAATGAGTAACAGTACGAGCAACCGCCGTGCCATCACCGGGAGTGGGTTCAGCCCGCGAGCCTGTAGACGCTCCATCTGCAGGGTCAAACCAAGCCCAAATAAGAAGGCGAAAATCGGGTAGAACTTACCCTCAAACAGAAAGTTGATTAGCGCGTCTGCCCAGCGGTCTACTTCAGAACCAGAGCGTGCGGGAATGAAAGGCATGGCAGACGCCTTGAAAACGCCCATATTTACGACCAGAATACCAAACACGGCAACGCCGCGCAGGATGTCCAGAAGAGGTATCCGTTCCGAGGGGGCGATGGGTTGCGGGGTCGAGCTTATCTCATCCTGCCGTAAGGTGGGCTCTTGCTCCATTTCCAACCTCCTTTCACAAAGTAAGCCATCTGGTGATGATGACACCTGAGGAGGCAAAGAGGTTGCAGGGTTCTCCCACTGGGTGTGGAATGATTTCACAATAGTTCTGCCGTGGCTCTGTGGACGCAACGGAGCGCATCCGTCGGACCGTTTGGACGGTGACAGTTTTGCCTGTCATCAGCAAATGATACCCATCGCACTCTCCATATTACTATGGCTTTTGGTGACGGTGTGCTACCTCCTGCGCCCGATAGGTTGCGCCGCGGTCACGGTCTTCCCCGTCTGGATATGGTTACTTCCCGGTCTGTTTTTGGCAGGACTGGGCTGGCGCAGGCTGGGGCAGCACCATTACCAACGGGTACCCCTTCCACCGCATTGACCAGATATGGCTTAGCCCTAACCTGCGCCCAGTTCGAGTGCGCGCTTAGCGCACCCAACATTCCGACCACCGACTGGTGGTCTGCGACGTTGCGCTACAGTGACCATCCCTTGCGGTACTCACGGCGGATATACTTCTCTGCTTCCGCGCAGTTGGTGACCTTCATGCGTCGGGCGTCGTAGTAAATCTTGTGCCCTGCGCGGAAAGCCACGTTGCCGAGCAGCACCATCTCGGTCAGCCTGCCTGCGTATTCGAAGTCGCTCATCGCCTTGCCTCGCCCCTTGCAGGCGTCAACCCACTCCTGATGATGCCCTCTGGGTGCGCGTGGAAGGGTAGGCTGCGGAGGCTGGTAGTCTGCGAACCGGTCGCGCGGCAACAGTACGGGCTCGGCGCCGTGTGGTACCCACGCTCTGCCTTTTTCACCGATGAACAGCGTGCCGTTCGCATGGATGTCAACCTCTGGCGCGAGCTCCTTCGGTGGAAGTTTGCCGCCATCGTACCAGTAGAGGGTCACCGGGGGCATCCCCTTGCGGGCAGGAAACTCGTAGCGGATGATACTCCACCGGGGACCTGTTTCGCGGTGGTGTGGTTCGCCCTCCGCTTCTATGCTAGTGGGTGCGCCAAGGTCCAGCGCCCAGAAGGCAGTATCCAGAATATGGCAGCCCATGTCGCCCAGCGCGCCTGTACCAAAATCCCACCATCCCCGCCAGTTGAAGGGATGGTACGCCGGGTGATAAGGGCGTTCGGGGGCAGGACCAAGCCACAGGTCCCAGTGCAGGTGACGAGGCACGGGAGGCGTATCGGTCGGGCGGTCGATGCCCTGTGGCCAGATGGGGCGGTCAGTGCTGGAGTGCACTTCGCGGATTGCGCCTATCGCCCCCGATCGCAGAATCTCCACCGAACGGCGCAGT
>JANWYZ010000324.1 GCA_025054895.1 bacterium
AGGCGTCCAGCGCGACATACTGTTTTTCCCAGTACATCAGACGCTCAAACGCAGAGGCGCCCAGCACCAGACGAAGCACTCCCGTGCTGAGCAGTTCCACCAGCGGAGTGATCGCAAACGCAAAACCGCCCCATAGTACTCCTTGACGCGCCGCTTTCCAGTCCCACGATAAACCTGCCCGGTTGGCGTCCATACCGTACTTGCCCAGCACATACCATACCGCCACCACCACAAAAGCGCCGTTCTGTACCAGTAACAAAGATAACAGCCCTAACCAGAACAACGGAGCATTCCGGTCTAAGGTATCAAAGGCTTGTTGCAACAAGCGAACATGTTGAGGAGAGAAAATCGCCAGCGAGAAACCCATCAGCGCAGCCATCGCCGCCAATGAGAGGAAAGTGAAGAGCAAAGCGAGATGAAAGCCTATCCACAGGTCAAGCAGGCTCCACCGCTCAGCAAGCAGTCCAGGCATCCCCTTGCGTACATAGTAGGTGTGTATCCCCCACACCACGAGCACGCCTACTTGCGCCGCCACGTAAGCCATTAGCAAAAGCAACAGCACAATATCCCATACCGATAGCATCACTCTCAACCCCTGCACTGATTATACCGCGTAAGGGGAGAAATGAGCATCTGTCATCTCCATTCACCGGGGACTTACCTACTCTGAGGATGTAAGTATTTCTACAACTCTGCCAACAACCTCCTGTGTCTTTTCCGCAGCAAGTATTCCCGCCCGATACAAGATAAGACTTGGATCCGCCGTAAACAACCGATTAGGGCGAGCATAGCTCGCCACGCGCAAGCCACCGTCAACAAAATCTACTTCTGTGATCGATATAGCATATTGGTCAGAAAAAGCGCGGCTTGTTATCTGACAGAGGATAACATCGTTGCTTGGCAGGCTGGCTAGCACGAGCGCGGGACGACGTTTAGTTGCGCTGAGGTCAGAAAAGGGAAAAGGTAGTATAACGACGTCTCCCTTTACAAATCTGCCCATGCTGCATCCTCTTCCGGAGTATCCCAATCTCGCTTGAGCACTGCCTCAGACGCAATCATAGTCGCACTCGCTTCTGCTCTCCGTTTGTTCGCGGATCGCAGCGGCTGTTTCTCTATGAGGTAAGAAACGAAATCATAGACCACATTGAGTTTGCTAGGAGGCAATCGTCTTAACTGTTCTACAATATCGGGTATAGAAACCTGTTGAGATCCCATTAGTTGCTCACCTCTTCAAGGTTGGTGACATGACGCGTACTTTTTCACCGCGTACATTATAGCAAAAAACACTTTGCACCGGGTCACCGGTACCTTCCTTCCACCACCCGCCCAATACCTGCGAGGTCGTTAAGGATGCGCACCTGCTGATAGCCTGCCTCCTCTAATAGTGATGCCACCGCCTCTGCCTGACCCAACCCTACCTCCACCATTAGCCATCCACCTTCACGCAGGTGGAAGTGCGCTTCCGCTGCCAGACGGCGATGAAACTGCAGCGGGTCGTCGCCTGCAAACAGCGCCTGCGAAGGCTCCCACTCGCGTACTTCCGGCTGGAGCGATAACCGCTCACTTTCCGCCACATACGGGGGGTTCGAAACGATTACGTCCAAACGCATCCCAGTCAGAGGCTGTAGCAGGTCGCCTTGCAGAAGGCGCACGCGTCCGGCTACGCCGTGCCTCTCAACATTTTCGCGAGCCACCCGAAGAGCTGCCTCGCTGATGTCAGTCGCCCATACTTGCGCCTGAGGCAGGTTCACCGCTACCGTAATCGCAATGCATCCACTCCCCGTACCGATGTCCGCAATCGTGGCAGGTTGCCTGGCAACCGCCGCTTCCACCAGCACCTCCGTTTCTGGACGCGGCACCAGCACATCAGGAGTGACAGTGAACTCGAGACCACAAAACTCCGCTTTGCCCAGGATGTACGCCAGCGGTTCACGGCGCGCCCTGCGCTCCAGATGGCGTTGCCACTCCTGTAAAACGCCCGCATCCACTTCCTCTTCAGGATGCGCATAGAGGTAGGCTCGCCCCACACCCAGCACGTTTGCCAGCAGCAGTTCTGCATCCAGGCGGGGAGTATCCACCCCCGCTTGCTGAAGAACCTGCATCCCATACGCTATCAGATGGTTGATGGTCATTGTGGCCAACATAAACGGCTGGCTAATCCGTACAGTGTACAGGCTATGCGATATATCGCGCAGCAACAAGAGCATAGCACAGGGCGTGGCACATTTCAAGCTGCCTGTCGCTCACTGGCTGAAGCTATACGTGTTGGCCTTCAGCCACCAGCCGATGATAGGCCAAAGGCAGCCTATCAGGAAGTCGCCCAGGATGAGTCCCAGGAAGAAGGCGAGCGCGCGGCGATAGACTCGCAGCCCTCCATAGCGCAGCACCGTCGCCTTCACCGCCCAGCTGATCATCATCGGCAGCCATATCGTGTTCATCGTCCAGCTGCCAGCAATGGGCAAGCCGATAGGGTGGAGCGGCCACCACGAAAAGCGCATGCGCAACGCCTGCAACCCCACTACCGTGCCCCAACCCACCCCGATAGCGGACACTGCGGAAACGTCGGTGTCGCGCGGATTTTGCAGCCAGCTGCTCAAGCGGTTGAACGCCTCCCAACCGAAGTAGCTGAGATGCAGCGCCATGCGCTCCTCTACGCCGCGCGTGTAGCCGAAATGGTACAGAGCCCAGTATCCCGACAAAAGCCCTCCCAC
Source organism: bacterium (assembly GCA_025054895.1). Lineage (GTDB taxonomy): Bacteria > Armatimonadota > HRBIN16 > HRBIN16 > HRBIN16 > HRBIN16. Next base: position 2,712 of record JANWYZ010000324.1, read on the forward strand.
CGACGCTATCACCAGCGCAAAGGCGATATGGCGTGCAGGGATTACCTTGCGTTCGCCCATCTTGAACGCCTCGAGC
>JANWYZ010000325.1 GCA_025054895.1 bacterium
GGCTCACCAGGAGGTTCGCCCTCCACGTCGGCTATGCGCGCGTTTCGCTCTGCAGGCTTCCCTTTTCTGGAGAGCGAACCTCTAGCCGGCAAGTTTGAACCTTAATGCGCCTCCACTTAGAAGCGGTAGTTTGCCTCGATGAAAAACAACCCACCGTCTTCGCCAGCAGGGTAGACCGAGCGGATGACGCTGCCGCCCTGCACCCAGCTTTTGTACAGCGAAATCTGCAGGTCGTCGCTGGCGCGATAACTCAGCGAGATATCGAACAGATGCGCCAGGTCGCGGTTGCCTCCAGAGGGGCGTCCGGCAACACCGTAGCTGGAGTTATCAAACGGGCCGCCGCCAGCGTACCACAGGTCCGACGAGCGGTTCAGGCGCAGTCGGTGATAGTCCACCCGCGCCGTCCAGCGTGGATGCGGTGCGAGCACCACCTGTACAAAGGCGTCGTCGATGTTCATCGTGTTGTAGAAGGGCGTCATCGCATACAGGCGCGGCGTGTTCATACCCGGCACAAACGTGCCATGCGTGCCGTCGGCATTGTCTCCATCACCGGAGCCAGCGTAGTATCCAGCACGCACCCAGGGCTTCCACTGTGTGGGAAACTGGAAGCCGGCTTCTATCGCCAGAGCGTACGCCGACTGTCTCAACTGCCCCCAATCGCCGCCCTGCAGCGCGCCCCAGAGTAGCAGGTCCGCACGCCCAGCAGCGCTTTTCCATACCTGCGCCCAGTGCCCGCCCAGCGTCCAGACACGGATCTCCTCCCCATCTGCCTGTCGCGCGGCAAGCGGACGGTTGTCTACCTTTAGCACGTTGCGGCTGTCGCGATACCATCCCCAGAAGAGCCGCCCGTCATAGCTACTTGCTTCTTCCTCGCGGGCGCTGGCGTAAGCCGCATACAACTGGTTGACGTTGGTCAAGGTGGGATTGCCGTTGAGATCAAACGCGCCCTGCGTGGGATAGGCTGCAAAGAGCACCCACCGCGCGGCGTTGCTACCCAGCTGCACCAGCACGCCGTCGAACGAGCGCGTGATGGGTGAGAAGCCGAACGTGCCTATCATGCGGTTGCTGATGCGGTTGGTATGCAGCCAGTTGAGACCAGCGTCCCTTACCGCAACCTCGCGCCCATCGGCGAACTCCATGCGTCCCACCTTGAGCGTGCCCCACTGCTGTTTCCACTCCACGCTCAGCTGCTTCACGAACAGGCTTGCCCTGTTGTCGCCGTTCACCGCTCTGAGCGTGCCGCCGAAGCCCAGCTGCCCCGCAGGGGCGGGCGCAACCGCATTGGGCACGTCAACCAGCGTCGCCTGCGCCAGTTCCGCTGTCCAGCGGGCAGTCCCTGTTTCGCCCGTTAGCGCAAGGCGCAGAAGCGAATGGGCGTAGGTATAGTCGGTGTCGAAGCCCACAACGTCGAACCACTGCCAATCTTCCACGCGCAGACGCCAGGTGCCTTCCACTTTCGGTTGCGCGAACGCTGCCGCGCCCAGTATGGCGAGCGCGCCAACCAACATGCCGAGACGTTTCATGGTCGCATGACCTCCTTTCCACTGCGTAATTTGGATATTGGTGTTCATTTTATCCTGCTTGCTGGTGTAAATGTGGAGTCAGGCGCGCCACCAGCAGACGCGCCAGCAGGTCAAAGCAATAGCCCAGCACGCCGATGACCAGAATCACCGCCATCATCTCGCTATAGGCGAGGCGGTCACGGGTGTCCAGAATGTAGTAGCCTAAGCCCGCACTCACGCCCAGCATCTCGGCAGGAACCAGCACAATCCACGCTAGTCCTACCGCAAGGCGGAACCCCGTGAGCGTATGCATGACCACAGCGGGTAGATACACGGTGCGCAACAGTTCCCAGCGGTTCGCTCCCAGACTGCGCACCGCCAGCACCCACTTGCGGTCGATCAACGCAATGCCCGAGCGGGTATTCAGCATGATGGGGAACAGCGTGGCCACCCCCAGCAGGAAGTACACGGGTGCATCGCCGATGCCAAACACCATGATAGCGATGGGCATCCACGACAGCGGCGAAATCATGCGCACCAGTTGCAGCACGGGCGAAACCGTGCGTTCCAGCCACGCCTGCGTACCCAGCAGAATGCCCAGAGGCGCCCCCGCCAGCAAGCCAATGAGCAAGCCCACTATCACCCGCTTCACACTAACGCCAATGTGCGGCAACAACGCGCCAGTGGTCAAGAGTTCCCACAGGCTGCGCGCCGTTCGCGCAGGCGAAAAAGCGGCGAGAATGCTATCGCTACCGCGCGACAGGCTCCAGACCTGCCATACCACCAGCGCCAGCACGATACCTGCCAGAGGCAGCAACCATTTTTGCCCCCGCAGGGTGCGGTCCGTCCGCGCCACTGCTGTCGCCGGTACCGACGTGGTCACGGCGCAAACGCCTCCTGCCTCAACAGATTCGCCGGTAAGCCGAACGCTTTGGCTCCACCTACGGCAGCTATCGCCTTGCGCACAAAGCGGTCGTCCACCAGGTCGCGGCTCACGGTTTGCGCATTGAGGGTGCGTAAGAAGTCGCGGTCGCCCTCCACCTGCGTGCGCTGTAGGAGCCGTACCAGCAACTGTGTGTACGATGGGAAGGGGTATGGCTGAAAGTCGATACGAGCGACCTTCCACTGCGGATGCTGAATCGCCCCCTCCTTGTTGTAAAAAACGGGATCGTATTGCACCAGCACCCGACGCAGCACTGCTTCAGGGTGCGGCGTGTAGCTGCCCGCCTCCCGTGAGAGCAGTCGCGCCGTCTCCGCGCGATTC
>JANWYZ010000326.1 GCA_025054895.1 bacterium
TCGGCATGATATGACTGCGGTTCAATCGCCAGAACCAGTGGCTCAGCGCCGCCGCTGCCATCGTAGTCGGCGTCATCAGCGTGGAATCGAACAGGCGGAAGAGACGAATCGGCTCCAGGTCCCACACTGTATGTTGTCCGCCCGCCTCCGCCCGCACGCGCGTGATGCACAGCGCGAGCAAAAAGTATGTCCCCGCCATCAGCAGCACCCAGAGCAGGCTCATTCCTGCCAGCCACCAGAAGCCGGTGAACGCCGCTAACCCTACCACCGCGCCCACCAGCGCCACGCGATACGGAAGAGGCTCGTTGGCGTCCAGCGAGCGGTCGCCTCGCCACGCGGCGGCGAAAATCTCCCTCAAATATCCTCTGCTGGCATACAGCAGCAGCACGCCAAACGTGGTCCACGCGCCAATGCCCTGCTCGCTCACGTAGGGGAAGTCAGGGATGTTGCTGTAGCCCAGCTGGTAACCGATGACCATCTGCGCCTTGATGAACAGGTAAAAAAACCAGCATGAGAAGGAGACATCCAGCGGAACCAGGTACGCCAGCCCGATGGCAAAGGGGTAAAAGGTGCGCACGAACCAGCCTACCGCCGTCCAGGGTGGTTGCGTAAATTGAATCGGTATGGCGCGCGTCTGGAAGTGTGGCAGATTGGGGAACCACTCGTGCAAGCCGTTGAGCAGGTCCAATCCTGCTGCCGCGAGGAAGCCCAGCCAGAGGGCGCGAGTACGTATCATCGCGCCGGGAGTAAAAGGCTCGGTGAGCGCAAGGGGCAGGCGCACAATAGGGAAAGAGAGGCGCGTCTGATCCATCCACGCGCGGCGGAAGATAGTGTTCAGGCACAGCATCGTCCAGCCCGCGATGAGGATGAACAGACTCCAGAACGCCAGCGGAGCCATCCACATCTTCAACACTTCTAGGCGATACAGTGTGCTGTTGCCTTGAAAAAAGCCCTCCAAAATCTCCTTATCCCACACCAACAGCCAGCGCGGCAGGTGGGGAAACAGCGTGTCCTCCCAGCGGTTAGACGGCGAGGCGAACCACCTCGCCCATCCCATCAGGGAGATGAGGTTGATGATGAAGTCGTGTGTGGCGACCGTACACGACATCACCAGCATCAGGTAAACCACCACCAGCTCCGCCGGATTCAGCACCCAGCGTGGAGCCACACGACGCAGCAATGCATTGAGGATGACCAGCACGAACAGGTAAAACACCGGCGTCACAAACAGCGGATTCAGCGTGAGAATAGCGTACCAGCGCAGCTCCGCCACAATCACCCAGTACACATTGAGCGGGATCAGCAGGACGCCCAGCAGGACGGCGCGAGGTGAAACGCCTGCCGATGACTTTGGGGGCGTGCGCCCGTCAGCGGAGCTGGTGTGCGCCTGTGTGATGAGTTCCACGCTGGCTCGGGGGCTGTCCATTACCTGTCTGATGTCATCTGCCGATATACCGCCTTACCCGTTTCGAAAGCGGCACGGTAGTCTTTCCGCTCCATACTTCGCCACGCGGACTGCAGTTGCCTTTCCAGGTCAGCTGCCAGGCGAGGTCGGCGAGCGCGCAGTGCGCGGCATCCTGCTTGCAGTTGCGACAGCTCCTGCCTCAGCGTCTCTGCAGGGTACTTGTGCAAGCGCAGGAGCAGGAGCAGCGCGGTTGGGGTGACTACCTGTACATGAGGCGCCAGCTGCTCCACGCACCACTGCACCGGCGACAACCCACGCTCGATGCCGGGCTCTCCGCCTCTTGTCTGGTCTACGTCTTCTGACTCTGGAGGCTCTTTCGTGCCCCGCTTGCGGAACCATGACCAGCAGTGAACCGTGACCCAGCTGAAGCGCTCCTCCACACCTCGTACTGGTTGTCTGTTCAACCACTGAGCGACCATGCTGGGCGTGCCCTCGTTCTCGCGACGGACGTTGCTCCATATCGCGTACCGCGCAGATACCACTGGTGTCTTCTCTCCACGTCCATTGTCGAGCCAGATAACTCGCCCTTTTCCTGCAGGGTAAGGGTAGTACTGGATGGCGAAGATGCCCAGCAGGTTGGGTACCACCTCGGCGAAGAGGCGATAAGCCCTGACCGCCTCTGACGAGTCCCAGCGCTGCGCGTTGAACAACAGCGTTCTCAGTCCGCCCAGACGCATATACGCCCCCACTCTTTCAGCGTGAAGGCGCAGTAGCCTCAGCGGTTCGCCGCGCTTGACCGCAAAGCGATCGGGGTAGTAGTAGCCGCCGCCCATCAGCACGAGGTCGTCTTTCGGGCTCGCCGTTTCATACAGGTATTGCAGGGCGTAGGGGCATACCTGAGCGAGGTCGCTATAGCAGAATGTCCAGCCCATCGGGAACTTGCCCCGATGCGGATTGCTCCACCAGGCGTGGTGTTCCTCCTCGATAAAGTTCCCCATGAGCCAGCTCACGTTATCGCCGTCGGTCATAATGAAGGCGACGTAGTGCATATCCTCGCGCCAGTCCAGTTCCCAGAGGGAGGGCGTACGGCGAGGGCGTACCCTGCTTGCCGAGAACGTACTGCCCACATACTCGGTACACATCACGGGCAGGTTGAAGCAAAAGGTAGTGCCCGTTTGAAAGTGCGCCCATTCGGTGGAAGGCAGTGTGAACTGGTCCTCGTTACCCGTTCCCCATCCCAATATCGGCGAGTCGGGTTCCAGGCTACGCAGTATGCGCTCGTA
>JANWYZ010000327.1 GCA_025054895.1 bacterium
GAGCCCACGCTGCAGAACTTTCAGGAGCTGCTCCAGCGGGCGGAGGAGGCACCCGTGCTGCGCTGGTTCTGGAACAGCCTGTTTGTGGCGGGTACAGGCACGCTCCTCTACCTACTGCTCACCTCGATGGCGGCGTACGCCTTCTCGCGGCTGGAGTTTCCGGGCAGAGACATACTCTTCTTCGTCGTGCTTTCCACGCTCATCATCCCCGGGCAGGTGACGATCATCCCCGTGTTTCTCATCCTGCAGAAGCTGGGCTGGTTCAACACCTACTATGCGCTGATTGTGCCCGGTCTGGCAGGGGCGTTCGGGGTGTTCCTGCTGCGACAGTTTTTCCTCACTATCCCGCGCGAGATCGAAGAGGCGGCGCTGATGGACGGCTGCGGCAGGGCGGGCATCTACTGGCGCATCATCCTGCCCCTGAGCAAGCCTGCGCTGGCGACGCTGGCGATATTCTCGTTCCTCGCGGGCTGGAACGACTTCTTGCTGCCCCTGATTGCTACCAACGAGATCGAAATGCGCACCCTGCCCGTCGGGCTGACCATCTTCCTGGGGCGCTACAGTATGCAGTACGGACTGGTGATGGCGACGGCGGTGCTGGCGACGCTGCCCGTGCTGGTGATGTTCCTGCTGTTCCAGCGGCACATCATTCGTGGCGTGGTGCTGACAGGGCTGAAGGGGTAGCGCCTGCCTGGTGAGTTGTCCCTGTTACGGAAAGCACCAGTCCTTCTGGAGAGCAGCAAGCGCATGTGAACATCTACGCCGCCAGCAATATCGCCTCGCGCTCGTCCTTCGTCTCCGGCAGTCCGACCTTCGCGATGACCTCTTGCAGTGTGGTCACGCCGGCAAGCGCTTTTGCCAGCGCGTCCTGCTGCATGGTTACCATACCAGTTCTGATGGCTTCATCCGCGATTCGCTGAGCTTCTGCGCGTTGCAGAATCAGTTGCTGGATGGTGTGATTGACTACCAGTACCTCATGCACGGCAATACGTCCTTTGTAGCCGCGCTGCAGGCATTGCGAGCAGCCTCGAGCCCGGTAGAGGCGGGCAACATCCTTGCCGATTGCCAGTTGCTCCTCGGCGGCTGGGGTGTCTTCCTTGCGACAGGAAGCGCACAACCTGCGCAGCAGGCGTTGCCCGATGACCCCGATCAGTGCGGAGCTGATGAGGAAAGGCTCCACCCCCATATCGATAAGGCGCGGGATGGCGCTGGCAGCATCGTTAGTGTGCAGGGTAGAGAAGACCAGATGTCCTGTCAACGCCGCGCGGCAGGCGATTTCGGCGGTCTCACGGTCGCGAATCTCCCCGATGAGCACTACATCCGGGTCCTGGCGCAGGATAGAGCGCAACTGGGTAGCGAAGGTAAGCCCCACTTTCTCGTTCACGTTGGACTGGCTGATGTCTTCTATCTCGTATTCGATAGGGTCTTCGCAGGTCATGATGTTGATCTCTGCACGCGATATTTCGCGCAGGGTAGCGTACAGAGTAGTGGTCTTGCCAGAGCCAGTCGGTCCCGTGATCAGTATCATGCCATAAGGTTGATGAATCAACGATTGAAATCTCTGGATGTTGACCTCCGAAAAACCCAGCGCGTCCAGCCGATAGTTTACCTGGCTGTTGTTCAGCAGGCGAAGCACTACCCTCTCTCCATGCTGATTGGGCAGGGTAGACACACGTACGTCGATACGCCTTGCCTGCACCTGGAACGAAAAACGTCCATCTTGGGGCAGGCGGCGCTCGGTGAGGTTCAGGTCTGCCAGCACCTTCACACGGGCAATCACCGCAGGCATCATGCTGGTTGGTATGGTGCGGATGTCTACCAGGTCGCCGTCGATACGATAGCGCAGACGTAACCCTCTGCGCTTGGGTTCGAAATGGATATCGCTGGCGCCCATACGCACCGCTTGCACCAGAATATCATTGACCAGCTTCACCACCGGCGCCTGCTGTACCAGCTGCTCCACGTGGTCGACATCTTCCGAGATCTCCTCCTCCGCCCGAAGCAGCACCAGACTATCCTCTGGAGGCTCAGCGTCTGCCTGATATGAACTGTCTACCGCATAGAAGAGGTCTATCGCCTGTTGTAGTAGCTCTGGCTCAGTGTAGACGGGTTTAATATAGCAGCTGGTGATACGCTGCAGGTCGTCACGCGCGATAAGGTCTAGCGGGTTCAACATTGCCACCACCAGCCGATGCTTCTCCTTGCGTAAAGGCAGCACACGCAGCTGGCGAGCCAGATAAGCAGGAACGATGTTGCGCACATCGGGCGAAATGCTGTTGAGATTGAGACGCTCGTAGTCCACCCCGAACTGATATGCCTGAGCCTGCGCCAGCTGCTCGGCGGTGATATATCCGAGCCGTTGCAAAACCTCGCCAAGCAGTTCGCGCGTGCTCTGCTGTATCCGCAACGCTTCTTCCAGCTGCTCCTGAGTGATGTAACCCAGTTGAGCAAGGATTTCTCCAATGCGTAGGCGACCTCGTTGCATGGCTATCTCCTCTTGCAATACTGGTGCTTCGTTAAGTTATGAATTTGTGACTGCTCCTCTGGTAACCCACCATTGAAATGGTGGACTATGATGGAACCAAACCTGCCTTCGCAGGTTGTCGGAATCCGCGCAGGCGGATTTC
>JANWYZ010000328.1 GCA_025054895.1 bacterium
ATGTCTTGCTGTGCGCAGGCGTTCCCAGTCCGCACAAGCTAGAAAAAGAAGCGACAGCACAACCCCATGCAGCAGCTCCATATCATAGATTGCTCCACGCATATCGTCTTGGATACGTGGGGGTAACGGTTGCGGGGTTAGTACGATGATGTCATAGTCTGATTCAGGTGTGCGAGTACCTCGTGCCGCGCTTCCGTAAAGTATTAGGGTGGCATCTGGCGCGTAGCGCAGCACGATCTCACGCACAGCTCTTAGCCACTCCTTATCGTGGCTATCGAGCATTTGTGCTTTGACCAGTGGAACCATTTGACAACCTCTACCTTTCAACAGCGGTTCAGCGTCACCACCTTATTATACCTCGCTGTCCCGTTGCAGAGGTGCGGCACAGGTTCACTCATGATTGAAATCATTGGATATAATGAATTGAGGTGCTTCATTCATGCTCAGCATGACAGGAGGCAACGATGTCACCATAAGCGTAGGCTATGAGAGGCCATCAAAACAACCTCTCCTGCTGCCCTGCCGCCTCCACGGTTGGTATGTGGTGAGCCCGCCTGGCGCGGCGATGCCCATTGCGTGGAGCGTTCAGTACCCTGTGGCAGCGTCGACAGCGCGCCTCGTACTTCTCTGCTGCGCCGATGAGGATGGTGGGTTCATCCCATGAGGCTGGGCGTCCGTCTACCAGCCGTTGCGTCTTACTCGCCGGCTGCCCACATCGCGCACAAATCGCCCGTAGTTTAACCACTTCGTCTGCCAGAGCCAGTAGAATCGGCATGAACCCGAAGGGTTGACCACGGAAGTCCTGATCCAGCCCCGCGGCAATCACGGTTCTGCCTTCGTTCGCCCAGCGGTTGCACAGATTCACAACGCCCTCATCGAAAAACTGTATCTCCTCGATAGCAATAACTTCGGTGTCAGGTTCAATCAGACGTTCCATCTCCGCGCTAGAGGAGACAGGTATCGCTTCAAAGCGCACGCCGTTGTGTGTGGCGATAGCCGCGCTATCCCATCGGTTGTCCAGGGCGGATTTGAACACCTGTACCTTCTTGCGAGCGTATAGCGCGCGACGCACCTGGCGTATCAGCTCCTCCGATTTGCCTGCAAACATACTCCCTGTGATGACGATTAAAGTGCCAACCTGCTTGCGCACCTCCCTTACCCCTCCCGTTCTACCATGAGATGAGCGATAGCCCGCAAAGGTTCCGCACTGTCTCCAAATGAGTACAGCGCTTCCACCGCTTGCTGAACCAGCTGGTACGCCCGCTGGCGTGAGGCTTCTATGCCAAACAGAGCAGGGTAGGTGGCTTTGCCTCGCGCAGTGTCCGTGCCCACCGCCTTGCCCGTTTTGCGCGGGTCGCCGGTGACGTTCAGCAGGTCGTCGGCAATCTGGAACGCCAGCCCAGTTAGCTCTCCATAACGGCTTAACGTTTCCACCTGCCACTGTTCCGCTCCTGCCAAAATCGCTCCGGACACCACCGCAGCCCGAATGAGCGCAGCCGTTTTGTGGCGGTGGATATACTCCAGTGTCTCAGCGTCCGTCTCCTTGCCCTCTGATTCGATATCCACCATCTGCCCGCCGACCATGCCGCCAGTGCCAGATGCCTCCGCAATCAGAGCCACTACGTGTACCACGCGCTCTGCGGGGACGATGCTTGCGTTGCGCGTTATCAGCTCAAACGCGCTGGCAAAGAGGGCGTCTCCTGCCAGGATAGCCGTCGCCTCGCCAAACTGCACGTGGCAAGTAGGGCGTCCACGTCGCAACGTATCGTTGTCGATCGCTGGCAGGTCATCATGGATGAGGGAGAAGGTATGGATGAGCTCTATAGCACAGGCGGTGGGTAACACCATCTGCGCATCGCCGCCGACAGCTTCTGCTCCAGCAATCACCAGCACGGGGCGCAGCCGTTTCCCACCGGAGAGGGTACTGTAGCGCATCGCGCGGTGCAGGTTCTGCGGGCGGACATCCTCGCCGGGCAGGAAATGTTCCAGCGCGTCGTCGATGAGCCGAACACGTTCGCTCAAGTACTGGTTCAGGTCGAACGAAAGAGAAGATTTCACAGTGTCTTCAACCTCATCTCCGCCGCGCGCACTGTGTTGGAGAGCAGCATCGCGATGGTCATTGGTCCAACACCGCCCGGAACCGGAGTGATGTAGGACGCAACCTGTGACGCTGACTCGAAATGTACGTCGCCTACGTCGCCGCTACGCCCCTCCACGCGGTTATAGCCTGCGTCTACCACCACAGCGCCCGGGCGTATCATGTCGCCGGTAATCAGCTCCGCTCGTCCGCACGCAGCAACCAGAATATCTGCCTCGCGCGTAATCGATGGCAGGTCGCGCGTACGGGTATGGCAAACAGTGACCGTCGCGTTACGCTGTAGTAGCAGCAGTGCGAGAGGCTTACCCAGGATAATGCTACGCCCTACCACCACAGCGCGTTGCCCCTCGATAGGCACCCGGTAACGGTCCAGCAGCTCTACAATGCCCAGCGGCGTGCAGGAAATAAACTTTGCCACGCCGGCAACCAGTGCGCCCAGCGAAGCGGGCGAAATGCCGTCTACGTCCTTGTCAGGCGACAGGTGGTCGAGCAGGCGGATTTCGTCGATGTGTTTGGGTACGGGATG
>JANWYZ010000329.1 GCA_025054895.1 bacterium
ATCGCATACCAGGCACTTTTTGTCCTGCGCCCACACGATACAGGTGCTTCTATCTATATACGCCCGCCCAATAAAAAGGTACTTCTTCTCTGTTGCGGTGAAAGGCTGGATGGCGTCGGTCGGGCAAACTTCACCGCACGCAGTGCATGACTGGGCGCAATGCCCGATGCGCGGTATCAGGATGGGCGTCCAGAACCCTTCGATGCCCGCTTCAGTGAGCGCGGGCTGCAAACCGCTGGTAGGGCATACCTTCATGCACAGACTGCATCGCACGCACTTTTGCAAGAACTGCTCTTCGGGTAAGCTGCCGGGTGGACGGATACGGAAGGGACTGGACGCCTTAATCGGCGAGTTGCCCACCTTTCTCGCCCCAGTATCGCCTGCACTGATACCAGCCCACAGTGCGCCCAGCGCGGCGAACCCCAGCAACCGACGGCGGTGGAGGTCGGTCGCCGTTTCAAAACCCTCGCGCCGCAGCGTAACGGGAAAAGAGGTTGCCCCAGGCGCGCATACCGATACACAATTATAGCAATAGATGCACTCTCTCGCTAGGTATCGGCGTCCATCAGGAAGGATAGAGCCCATCTTGCACTCGCGGTCGCAACGGTGACATTCGATGCACTCATCCGAGACCGTCTGCCTGCGCACGATGCCCCAGCCAGACAGAAGCGCCAGCAGCGCACCCAGCGGACACAGATTGCGGCACCAGAAACGTCGGCTTACCAGTCCCAGCGCGAGGATACCTGCGAACAGCAGCGCCGCCAGCAGGTTCATCCGGTAGTGCGGCTGGCTTTCCGGAATGTAGGGTATCTGCGTGAGCGCAGGCGCCCACTCCGCGACAAACGGCGAGCCGGTTACCATCCTCCCCAGCAGAGCTGCTGGCGCAAACAGTACCCATACCGCCGTACGCGTGAGGATAGCAAACGGGTCAAAGAAATAGGCTATCTGCACCGAGAACAGCGCAGACGCCAGCACCGCCGCCAGAATGTAGTACTTCACCTGAGGAAACCCCCTTGCGCCAGCGGCGCGTCGGGTGCGTCGTACTATAAAACGGTCAGACAGGTCGATGACCGTGCCCATCGGACAGAACCACCCACAGAAGAACCTGCCCAGCACCAGCGTCAACGCCAGTATGACCGCCGCCAGAGGAACCAGCGCCCCGATGACCTCACGCGAAGCGAGAAAGGTGCTGAACACCGCCAGAGGGTCGGCTCGGAAGAAGAAGTCCACGGGTATCGGGAAGCGCGCGGGGTACACGGTGACCGTCAGCAATACCGCAAATAGCGCGAGGAACAGCAGCTGTACGATACGCCGTACATTTTGCATCCGCCAGAAGCGCGGACGAACCGCCCCCCTCAGCTTGAACCGCTGTCGCGCTTCCGTGACCGTGCTCATCATCTATACCCTCGTGATATTCAGGCGATTCAAGCGCGCTTCACCGACGCCCAGCCGATGCGCGTGCATGATGTAGCCGATGTCGCTCGGCTTCAATCCAAACAGGGTGGTAGCGAAGGCATCCGCCGCCACCGGGTCCACCGCCGCGATGACCTGGTTGGGATACTTTACCTCGCCAGGTCCCTTTGGTCCCCTGGTGACCAGAATGCGGGTAGCATCCACAATGGTCAGGTGGGGTTTCACCGCCAGTGCAAAGTCGCCGATGCACTCGTGTACGCCCTGTACATGCCAGCTCTGCCGATCCCACACCACGCCCATCAGGTTTTTTAGCCCCAGCGTGACCCGGGTAGCGCTGTGGTCCTTGGCGACGGGCAGGTTGATAAAACAATCCGCTTCCAGCACGTCCCGCGCTACCTGTGTCTGGTGGAGCACCTTCGCTCCTGTGATGTTTAGCGGACGATACATGCCTTCGGCATTGGCGTTGACGATAACCGCTCCTCTGGCTTCTGCTACTTTGCGGATACCGCTCATCTCAAAGCACATTGCGGCGGGATTATCGCAGGTATGTTCTACAATCAGGATGCGCTTCGCCCCCGCCTTCTTGCACAAGTCAATAACCGCCGCTACTACCTCGGGGTGGGTATTCGCCGCCTGTTCGGGGGTGCGCAACCATGCGGCGTTGGGCTTGAGCACAACCGTATCGCCTGGATGCACGAACTTCTCGATGCCACCCAGTGGGCGCAGGGCGCGCTCTACCATCCCGTGTACGCTACCCCTTGAAGCGATCGCCACGGTGCTTTGAACCTTCCTGGAGTGTTCCGCTTTTGCAGAACTCAGTGGTTTCTGAGAGGCGCTGGATTGCCCGCCTCTTTGCCCTGAACAACCGGCTATCGCCGCCGCTACACCTGCCAAACCCAACCACTGCAGTACTTCACGCCGGTCCATGGGGGTTACCTCCTTGAACTGTATTAGCACGGTCTTAATCGCAACCTTATCCTGTTTTGCTGCAATCGCACCATGTTGTATAGCGAACCTCAACGCGCCCATGTCACTCTGAACGAGGCAAAGAATGTCGTTGGCTCGCTACAGGTAGAGATGCTTCGCTAACGCTCAGCATGACAAGCTGCAGGCTCGCGCTCCGTCGCGACCAATGCTGGTCATTCTGAAGTCTATGTTGTTTGTCAAGGAGAAGCACTCACGTGCTTCACTACGAGCTAAGACAGTTTGTC
>JANWYZ010000032.1 GCA_025054895.1 bacterium
GGTCGGCTTGTGTTGTCGTCATCAGGGTCACCATCATCCAGAGAATAGACACGCATATCGGCAGACGCTGCGCCATATTCCACCTCAGCCTTGTCGTCGAAGCATCATACGCCATGATTGCAGGAGTTTCCTGCTGTCATGGTTGTTCACTTTTATCTGTTGACTTTATCAGATTGCTGGTGATACAATGATAACGATAACGATTCCCATCTCGGAAAGAAGGAGATGTGAAAATGGAATACCCCTTCTGGGATGTGCCTTTGCTGGGCGGCGGGATGCTTATCGGCATTATCGCCATCCTGCATGTATTTGTAGCACACTTTGCCATTGGGGCAGGGCTGTTTCTGGTGCTCACTGAGAGCAAGGCGCGCCGGGAAGGAGACTCTGCGCTGCTCGAGTACCTGAAACGCCATAGCACCTTCTTTATCCTCGTAGTGCTGGTGTTTGGCGCGGTGAGCGGGGTAGGCATCTGGTGGACTATCGGTCTGGTGCATCCCACTGCCACTTCCGCGCTCATCCACATCTTCGTCTGGGCCTGGGCGATTGAGTGGGTGTTCTTCGTGGTGGAGCTGCTGGCGGCGTTCATCTACTATTATGGTTGGAACCGCCTGGATGCTCGCACCCACCTCGCTGTCGGCTGGATTTACTTTGCTGGCGCGTGGTTGAGCCTGTTCATGATCAACGGTATTCTGACCTTCATGCTCACCACCGGCGAATGGACGAAAACCCACTCCATCGTAGACGCCTTCTTCAACCCCTCGATGCTGCCTTCACTGCTGATACGTACAGCGGTGACCATCGCGCTTGCAGGGCTATATGCGCTCATCACCGCCTCGGCGGAGGCAGACGAGACGTTGCGCGAGCGGGTGGTAAAGTATGCGTCTAAATGGGTGCTGGTGGGTATGACCATCATCCCGATTGGCGGAATCTGGTACATCTCACGCATTCCCGATCAGGCGCGCGAGATTTCGATGGGCGGTGCGCCCGTGGTTACACTGTTTGCAGCCGCGAGCATTGCCTTCTCCGCCTTCGTGTTTCTCGCCACGCTTATCGGACCGTTCCTGTTCCCGCGACGTTTCCATGTTACCTTCGCGTTCGTGATTGTCGCACTGGGGCTGCTCACTACAGGCGTTACCGAGTGGGTGCGCGAAGCGGTGCGCAAACCCTACATCATCTACGACTACATGTACTCTAATGCCGTTCGCACCGACGAGGTGCAAAAGGTCTGGGAGCAGGGAGTACTCGGTTCCGCCAAGTGGGCTTTGCTGACGGAACAAGACAAACAGGACCCGTTGAAAGTGGGAGAACGGGTCTTCCGCTTCCATTGCCAATCGTGCCACACGGTGAACGGCTTCAACGGCATCAAGTTCGCCGTCAAAGGCTGGAAGAAGGACTTTATCGACATCCAGCTGCAGAATCTCGACCAGTTGAAGGGCTACATGCCGCCCTTCCTCGGCACGGAAGAGGAGCGTAAAGCGCTGGCAGAGTGGTTATTCAGCCTGAACAACCCGCCGCAGCAGACCGCGGCGCGACCATGAGGGAAGGAGGTACGGAGAGATGCCCGTCGTTATTCCACCTGCTGATCCCGCAGGGCTTCCTGCGCCTGCGTGGTTGTTGCAGATATTGCTGGTGTTTACCTTTATCCTGCATATTCTGGCGATGAACCTGCTGGCAGGCGGTACGACTATCATGGCGATTAGCCTGCGCAAGGGCAAGGACAGTCCGTTTCATGCAGAGCTCGCAAAGCGTCTCTCGAAGGCGTTGCCCGTTACCATGTCACTGACCATCACCCTCGGCATCGCGCCGTTACTGTTCGTGCAGGTGCTGTATGGGCAAGCGTTCTACACGGCGTCGGTGTTGATGGCCTGGCCCTGGCTATCGGTCATTGCGCTGGTGCTGCTGGCATACTACGGACTGTACCTGGTGCAGTTTCGCCCAGACTGGTTGGGGCGGTGGGTAACAACCATTGCCTGGCTCAGCGCGATATTCATCTTGCTGGTTGGGCTGCTGTACACGCACAACGCTACGCTGACGCTCGCGCCTGAGAAGTGGGCAACGCTGTACGCCGCCAGTGCAGCAGGACTGCACATGAACTGGTCGGAACCGACACTCGTTCCGCGTTACCTGCACTTCATGGTTGCCGCCTTTGCGGTATGCGGGCTGGGCATCGCTCTGCTGGGGTTGCTTGCTCGCAAGCGAGGTGACAGCTGGGGCGAAGAGGCGGTACGCTACGGCGCGAGATGGTTTATCGGCGCGACGCTGGTGCAGCTGGCGGTGGGGTTGTGGTTCCTGTTCAGCCTGCCTGGCAACTTCATGCAAAGCTTCATTGGCGGCAATATGGTCAACACCCTCATCCTGTGGCTGGGCGTGGTCGCAGCGGTGCTGGCGATGCTGATGGTCAACCGCAGTGTGCTGGCAGCGGTGTTGTTGACAGTAGCGGCGGTGACCCTCATGTCCATTACCCGCCACACTTTGCGCCAGATGTACCTGTCGCCGCATCTGGATGTCAATGCTATTCCAGTCAACCCGCAGTGGGCGATGTTCGCCATTTTTGCGGTGCTGCTGGTAATCGGGCTGGCTGTGGTAGGCTGGATGGTATGGCAATTCTATAAGTCTGGCGAGCCGCAGAAGGCTACTACAGTGTAGTCACAGCAACAGTAACCTGGGGGACCTGGAGCACTGCCCCGAGGAGGAGACGGGGGCGCGAAGACCGCGCCCCTTTTTCGCTGCTGCGGTTGCGCGAAAAGTAATGGTGCTGGTATCATTAACATAGCCGGTTGTGTCGGAGGTGAGCCATGAGCGCATTCTGCCCCATCGAGGAAGCCATCGAACAGCTCAAGCAAGGGGAGATAATTATTGTCGTAGACGATGAGGACCGCGAGAACGAGGGCGATTTTGTCATCGCCGCAGAGAAGGTAACTCCGGAAGCCATTAACTTCATGGCGAAGTACGGTCGCGGATTGATTTGCCTCGCTGCTACGGCGCAACGGCTGGACGAACTGCGCATCGGTCCCATCACCAGCAGATACACCGCCCGGCACGGCACGGCAATGATGGAACCGATAGACGCTCGTATCGGGACTACCACGGGCATCTCGGCATACGATAGGGCGCACACTATCCGTCTTTTTATAGACGCTCACGCTCGCCCGGAAGACTTCGAAAAGCCAGGGCATGTGTTTCCACTTCGCGCCGTCGAAGGCGGTGTGCTGCGCAGAGCTGGACATACCGAAGCGGCGGTGGACCTGGCGAGGCTGGCAGGGCTATACCCTGCCGGGGTCATTTGCGAAATCATGAACGACGATGGTACGATGGCTCGTGTACCGGAACTGCTGGAGATAGCGGCAAGGCATCACCTGTGCATCGTTACCATCGCCGACTTGATTCGCTACCGGCGTCGCTACGAGAAACTGGTGAATAAAGTAGCAACGGCTAAACTGCCTACTCGATATGGCGAGTTTACCATCCATGCCTACGAATGTAGTGTAGACCCCAACCCGTATGTGGCGCTGGTGATGGGAGAGGTGTCTGATGGCAGACCGACGCTGGTGCGTGTGCATTCCAGCTGCCTGACGGGCGACCTGCTAGAGTCGCTGCGGTGTGACTGCGGAAGCCAGCTGGAAATCGCTCTGCACAAAATCGCCGAGGCGGGACGCGGCGTCCTGTTGTATATCCAGCAGGAAGGGCGCGGCATCGGCTTGCTGAACAAGTTGAAAGCATACGCGCTTCAGGACAGAGGGCTGGACACCGTAGACGCCAACATCGAACTGGGCTTCCACGCCGACGAGCGCGACTACGGCATCGGCGCACAAATACTGGCAGACCTTGGTCTCAGGCAGATACGTTTGATGACCAATAACCCTACCAAACGTATCGGGCTGGAAGCTTACGGATTAAGCATTGTGGAAATCGTACCCATTGTGGGGAACGTGACCCCTTATAACAGACACTACCTGCGCACCAAACGGGAGAAGCTGGGGCATATCCTGCCGGAAAATGGGTGGCAGGAAGCGCAGAAGGAATCGGAGGAAGCTACTTGCCATGCCGAAAATGTATGAGGGACAGCTGGTTGCCTCGGGATACCGCTTCGCCATCGTAGTAAGCCGCTTCAACGAGTTTATCACCTCGAAGCTGCTGGGAGGCGCGTTAGATGCGTTGGCGCGTCACGGCGTGGATACCGAGCAGCACGTAGAGGTCGCCTGGGTTCCCGGGTCGTGGGAGATTCCGCTTGTAGCCTTGCGCTTTGCCCGTAGCGGGCAGTACGATGCGGTCATCTGTTTGGGCTGCGTTATTCGCGGGGATACACCGCACTTCGAGTACATCGCGGCGGAGGCGGCAAAGGGCATCGCGCAAGGTATGCTGGAAACAGGCGTACCTATTACGTTCGGCGTGTTGACGACCGATAACATCGAACAGGCTATCGAGCGAGCAGGCACTAAAGCGGGCAACAAAGGCGTCGACGCCGCCATGAGCGCGATTGAAATGGTGAGTCTGATGCGCCAGCTGCCACAGGCAGGACGGTGAACAGCAATGTCCAGGCTATGGAGTACGGTACTGGCGTTCGTGCTGGGTTTTGCAGCTTGCGCGCTGATACTGCGCTGGATGGGTTTTCAACCGTCTTCACCGTCTAAGCAGGTGGTTTTAGCAACGCTGGATGCGCCAGCCCGACCAGCAGGCAGCGTGCCCGGCGCGGACGCTGTGGCAAACGCTACGGCGCGTATCGAACCTGCGGTGGTCAACATCGATACGTTTATGCGCCCGCGTCGTTCGCTGCGACTGGAGGACTTTTTCGGACAGCAAGAAGCTATGCGAGGCTCCGGCTCGGGGGTGATTATCAGCCCCGACGGGTATATCATCACCAACCACCACGTCGTGCGCGGAGCAGATGAGATTGTGGTCTCGCTGGCGGACGGCAGGCGTTTTCTGGGCAAACCCGTCGGGGCGGACGAGCAATCCGACATCGCGGTGATCAAGGTAGAGGCAAGCAACCTCCCTACTGCTGAGATGGGCGATTCGGACAAACTGCGTGTAGGAGAATGGGCAATCGCGGTAGGCAACCCGTTGGGACTGGGCAGCACAGTAACCGTGGGCGTTATTAGCGCCCTCAACCGGCGCAAGCTGATGGTAGACGAGGGACGGTATCTGGAAGTGGCTATCCAGACCGACGCCGCAATCAATCAGGGCAACTCGGGCGGCGCGTTAGCAAATATTCACGGGCAGCTGATAGGCATCAACACCGCTATCGCAGCGCCTCCCGGAGGCGGCTCCATCGGTATCGGTTTCGCCATCCCCGTCAACCACGTCAAAAAGGTAGTACGTGATATTCTGGTTCAGGGCGGAACGGTCAAACGGGCGCGGCCGTGGATCGGTTTCTACTTCGACGCAGTGCGCCCCTCTTTGATGAAGCGTGTAGGGTTGCCTGACCTGAATGGTGTAGCAGTAGGCGAAGTGGTGCCGGGCAGTCCGGCGGACAGGGCTGGATTACGAGCAGACGACGTTATACGCCGTTTCGGCAACCGCCCCATCCGCTCCACACAGGAGCTGCTGGAAGAAATCATGAGCCGAAAGCCAGGCGACAAGGTAGCGGTAACCGTTTGGAGAAACGGCAAGGAAGTGCAACTAACCGTGACTGTGGGCACGGCTCCGGATGTTATCCGTTAACGTGAGGTGTGCCAGTGTGACCGATGAGATAAACCAGACCGAAGCTTTGCTGCAGCTGGCAAGACGGTTCCAGCTCGCCGAGCTGGAATGGCAGCAAGATGGGCTACGGATCCTCATCCGGCGAGAGGGGACGCCGGTGCAGGTATCGGGAGACGCATCCACGTTCACGCCTGCGTCTCCTCCAGTACCCGAAGAGGCAATCAGTAGTTCGCTTGTAGACCTGTGCGCCCCGATGACAGGCGTCTTTTACCGCGCGCCGTCGCCGGATGCTCCGCCCTATGTGGAGGTGGGGGATTTTGTAGAGGAGGGGCAGGTCGTTTGCCTGATTGAAGCCATGAAGGTATTCAACGAGGTTCCAGCCGAAAAGTCAGGGCGTGTGGTGCAGATATGCGCCGAAAGTGGGCAGCTGGTAGAGCAGGGCGCTGTGCTATATCGGCTGGAACCGGAGGAGGAAATCGCGTGAACAAAGAGGTCATCCATCTGGGTATTCTGGGGCTTGGTGTCGTGGGGTCGGGAACGGTAGAGGTGCTTCGGCGCAACCACGAGAGCATCGCGCGGAAGGTAGGAGCGCGTTTAGAAATCCGCCGCATCGCCGTACGCGACGTCAATAAACCTCGCCTCGTACCGGTGGAGCGATCTCTGCTGACCGATAACGTGTACGAGGTCATCGATGACCCGCAGATAGATATCGTGGTGGAGCTGATTGGCGGCGTGCATCCCGCGAAGGAATATGTATTGCGCGCACTGGACAACGGCAAACCGGTGGTCAGCGCGAATAAGGAACTGCTCGCCAAAGAGGGAGCCGACATCATGATGGCGGCAGGAAAGCGTCGGCTGGACTTCGCTTTTGAGGGCAGCGTAGGTGGGGGCATCCCAATTATCCAGCCGATGAAAAACGCGCTGGCTGGCAATCGCATCGAGCGGGTGATGGGCATCGTCAACGGCACGACTAACTATATCCTGACGAGGATGGCGGAAGATGGAACAGATTTTGACCGCGCGCTGAAAGAGGCACAGTCACAGGGCTACGCGGAAGCCGATCCCAGCGCAGATGTGAGCGGGCATGATGCTCAGTACAAAATAGCCATTCTCGCCTCTATCGCCTTCACAGCCCGCGTGAAGATAGATGACGTATACTGCGAAGGCATCGCCAGAATAACCGCCGCCGATATAGAGTGGGCAAAGCAGCTCGGTTATGCTATCAAGCTGGTAGCCATTGCACAGGAGGTCTCGGCGAAAGCGGTGCAGGTGCGTGTGCATCCGGCGTTGCTGCCTCTATCGCATCCTCTGGCAAGCGTGCGCGATGTGTACAACGCTATTATGGTGCGCGGTGATGCTGTGGGCGACGTGATGTTCTATGGACGAGGGGCAGGCAGCCTGCCGACTGGCAGCGCAGTGGTGGGGGATATTATCGACGTTTCGCGTAATCTGTTGTTTGGCTCCACCGGGCGCGTCGGTTGCACCTGCTTTGACCAGCGGCGTGTAGTGCCGATGGAACAGGTAGAGACCAGCTACTACGTGCGTATGCGCGTTCAGGACCGCCCCAACGTGCTGGCACAGGTTGCCGGCGTGTTCGGCGCGCACAATATCAGCATCTCCTCGGTGGTGCAACGGCAAACCAGCCCACAGGAGGCGGAAATCGTATGGATTACACACCGCGCACAGGAAGGCGCGGTGCGCCACGCTACTGCTGAGATTCAACGGCTCCCTGTTGTGATGGAAGTATGTAACACCATTCGCGTGGAAGTATGAAACTGATTGACCGCATGTTGCTATCGGAGCTGCTGGTGCCCTTCCTGGTGGGCACGCTGGCGGTGGTGCTCATGCTTATCGGCAACATGCTGTTTTTTTACGCAGAGGTGCTTTTTTCCAAAGGCGTGCCGGTGCTTGCTGTCGCCCAGATGATTATTTACCACACGCCCTTTCTACTTGTGCTGACACTACCGGTGGCTACGGCGCTGTCGGTATCGCTGGCGGTGAATCGTCTGGCGAGAGACTCCGAGATCGTGGTGCTGCGCAATGCCGGAGCCAGCCTCTGGCGTATTTTTTTGCCTTTGCTGGCGGCGGGAATAGCGATTTCGGCGGCTAACTTCTGGCTCGAGGAGTCGGTGGTGCCGCAGGCTGAGCGACAGTTCCGCCGGGTGCGCGACCGAATCCTTCTCATGCAGACCGCGCCGCTGTTTCGCTCTAACGTCGTGTTCAAGGTGGGCGAATACGCTTTCTATATCGGCATGGTGGAAAACGTGCGCGGCAATCGCGCCGACCTGCGGGACGTTCAGGTGTGGGAGATGCCGGTCTCAAGCTATGCGCGCACCATACTGGCGCCGCGCGCGGTGTACGATGATGGAATATGGCGGTTCTACAACGCACATGTACACATCTATGGGAAAGACGGTTTTGCTATCGACGCGCACGCCGCGGGAGAAATCACCATCAACCTGAGGGTAGCACTGGAGGAACTGCTCAGTCCACCAACGCCGGAGGAGACTAACGCTGCGGAGTTACGCCGACAGGCTCAGGAGCTGGAGAAGGCGGGTCTGCCTGCAACGCGGCTGTGGGTGGGCTACTATTTTAAGTACTCCATTCCTTTCGCATGTGCGGTGTTCGCTCTATGTAGCGCGCCTCTTGCGCTTCTCTTTGCGCGTGCGGGCAGTTTTATGGGAGTGTTGCTGGCGATTATTCTCGTATTCCTGTTCTGGAACACCCTGCTACTGGCGAGGCTGCTGGGCAATCAGGGGCTCTTGCCGCCTGTGGTGGCAGCGTGGGCGCCAAACGCGCTGTTCGCTGCTGGGGGGGTGTTTGTTTTGTGGCGTATGGAGTAGTACCGGGTGTGTCGCACCTGTAAACGCGAGGGACATAGAAGATGGGTCGTTCGAAGTTCAAAACTCAAGACTTAGCGGTCGATGCTACAGAGAACGTTCAGTCTGCCCCATCCAGCGGCAGTATCATCGCCCACCATCTGCGCGAGCACTGGGTGCAAGCTCTGGCTGAGATGCAGGATGCCCGCGAGATTGGACAGTGGGTGACCGAACAGCGCGAACTGCTGATGCTTGGCATACGGCCTCCGCAAGACGGGATCGATGCCTGTCGTTCGTTTACCGCTCTCGCCGATGCAGTGGTACGTCGGTTGTTCCAGCTTGCCATCGAACGCTCGCACGTAGCGCACCCTCCGGAGATTGCCGTAGCCGCAACCGGCGGATACGGGCGTATGGAGCTTTCGCCCCATTCTGATATCGACATCACCTTCATTCCTGAGCGCGACGGCGACGCTGTTACCGACCGTATCATCCGCGAGATTTTCCGTTTGCTCATGGACGTAATGATGGAATACGGCCGCCTCAAGGTGGGGTATGCGTACCGGTTGATTGAGGACTGCGCAACGCTGGACCATACTACCCAGACCACTCTGGTTGACGCTCGCCTGGTGGCAGGGAGTCGCCATATCTTTGCCCGTTTTCTGGAAGAGTTCTGGGTACACTTTAATCCCACCGATTTCCTCTTTCGCAAAATCAT
Source organism: bacterium (assembly GCA_025054895.1). Lineage (GTDB taxonomy): Bacteria > Armatimonadota > HRBIN16 > HRBIN16 > HRBIN16 > HRBIN16. The sequence continues at coordinate 9,175 of JANWYZ010000032.1, forward strand.
GGAGCGACGGCAGGTGCGATCTCGTTTCGGCACCACGCCCTATCTGGTGGAACCGAATATCAAAGAAGGAGCAGGCGGGCTTCGCGATATTCATCTGGTACGCTGGCTGGGAGCAGGTTGGGCGGGGCTGCCAACGGCGGGAGAATGGGAGCAGCTGGTAACCCGTGAGTGGCTTACACCGGAAGACGCCGACCATCTCATCCAAGCGCAAGAGTTCTTGTTGCGCGTGCGCAACCACCTGCATATCCTGGCGGGCGAGCAACGCGACGTTCTCACTGCAGCCAAACAGGAGCAAATCGCCGCACGTCTGGGATACCAGCCTCGCGACCACACGCCTGCGGTGGAACACTTTATGCATGACTACTACCGTCATGCTGCCGACGCACACCGCATCTGCGAGGAAGTGATAAGGCGCGTAGAGCACGGACGGCACGTGCTGGGCATTGGGCTGGATTGCGAACGCAAAGAGGTAATACCTGCTCAAAACCTCCTGCAGCGCGAGGACCCCGTTTGGATGGTGTGGGCGGTGCGGCTGGCGCAAGAGTACGAATTGAGCCTCAGTATGCCCCTGCAACGGTTGATGCAGCAGACCGTTCAACAAAGACCATCTACTCATGACGCCAAACATCTCGCCGAAACGTTTCTTTCTATCCTGCGTGCGCCTAGCGGAGTGGCACGCGCCCTGAGGCAGATGGCGGACACCGGCGTGCTGGGATGGATTCTGCCTGAGTTTGAGGCGACTCGCACACTCATCCCCTACGATCCGTCGCACGAGTTCACGGTGGGCGAGCATACCTTGCGCGTTATCGAGAACATCGAGGCGCTAAACACCGTCATTGACGCCAACTACGCCGACTACCGGCGTATCTTCCAGGAGACGCCACACCGCGAGATACTGTACCTTGCCGCGCTCTTGCACGACGCTGGCAAAGCCAACCCACACGTAGAACACGGCGAAGCAGGGGCGCAGATGGCGCAGGAAGTGGGCAGAAGATTACAGCTGAGCGAGGACGCCATCGCCGACCTGGCTTTCCTGGTGAGACATCATCTGCTGATGGCAGAAACCTCACGCCTGCGCGACCTGAACCTGGATGAAACCATCCGCGATTTCGTGCATGTGGTGGACACTATAGAACGGTTGAACATGCTGTATATCCTCACGTACGCCGATACCCACGCAGTAGGCAGTGGGCAGTGGACGGAGGTGAAAGCTGCCTTCTTGCGTGAGTTGCACCGCAAAGCCGAGAGGTTCCTGGTGACTTCCGAGGCGGTAGAACATGCCCCGCCCGACATCGGTCGGTTCCGTCGGCGGCTGGCGAAAGAGCTGAGTCTGGAGAACCTGCCCGAGGACCTGGTCACCCGTCACCTGAACCAGATGCCTGCCACCTATCTGCTGAACACGCCTCAGGAGCAAATCGGTTTGCATATCCGCATGGTACAGGAGGCAATTCGAGGCGCGCCGCAGCTTGCTTTCCAGACCCCGCCCGACGCTTCGGTGACCGAACTCACTGTCTGCACAATTGATGACCCGGAGCCAGGCTTACTGGCGAAGATTGCTGGGGTGCTGTATGCAGGGCAGGTGGCGGTGCACGCCGCCAACGTGTTTACCCGCTCTGGGGAAATCAAAATTGCGCTGGATACCCTGTGGGTGGACTATCGCGGCCGCCCAATACCCCCTTCCAAGCGAGCGGAAATCGAAGAGCACATGGTCGCCGTGCTCACAGGCGAGATGTCTGTGTCCGATTTGCTCCAGCGTCGCAGGCGTGTGGAGCAAAGTCGCCCCGAGCTGGTAAGTCTGGTGGTGCATCATGACCTGTCAGAACAGTTTACCGTGATTGAGGTGCGCACTACCGAACACATCGGGATGTTGTACTGGGTGTGCCGCGCCCTGTCGCGGCTGGGCTGGAACATCCACAGCGCGAAGCTCAGCACGTGGGCTGGCAAGGCAGTAGGCGTTTTCTACATTACCGACGCCCAGGGCAACAAAATCCGCGCCGACGCCCAGAGGCTCAGGGACGCTCTGGCTGAGGGGGTGGCGGCGCTATAGCGATGCGTCAAAGCGCGACTCCTGAGTGGAGAAGCCTCCTCGTGCCGTGCTGGACAGGATACAGCGCCTCGAATCGGCTTATTTCGCTCAGCATGACAGGATGCCGCTGAAATCCTGTATAAACCGTTACGCCTGCGAGGCAGGAATCCTTCCACCTCTCCCCGAAAGCGTACCGTAACACCGTCTGCACAAAAGAAAGGAGCGTTCACAGCATGGAAATCGGCATTTTGACCGCGCCCTTCAGTGGCGAGCCGTTAGAGGTGGTGGCAGCTTTCGCGGGCGAACACGGTTTCGCTGCGCTTGAGGTCGCGTCGGGACCGGGGTCTAAACATATCGATCTCACCAGCTTCACGCAGGCAGACGCCGAGCGTATTCTGGAATTGATGGAGCGACGCGCCCTGCGCATCAGCAGTGTGGCGATGTATACCAATACCACGCCTGCCGACCCGCAGGAGCGTGCAAGGGTGATTGACCTGCTGAAGAAGGCGATAGACGCAGCGAAGATGCTGGACGTGGACGTGGTGTGCACTCTCGGCGGAATGCCAGTGCCAGGTAAGGACAAGTTCAAAACTATCCAGGAGGACTGCACGCAGGTCTTTCCGCCGGTGCTGGAGTATGCAGGCGAGCGAGGCGTCAAAATCGCGTTGGAGAACTGGTATGCTACCAACATGCAGGGCTTGGAGCACTGGAAGTGCATGTTTGACGCCGTTCCGCACGAGAACTTTGGCTTGAACTTCGACCCCTCGCACCTGATCTGGCAGGGTATCGACTACATCGCAGCCGTGCATCACTTCGGTACGCGCATTTTCCATACTCACGCTAAAGATACGGAGATCCGCGAGGACAGGTTGCGCTGGCTGGGCAACCAGGCGCATGGCTGGTGGCGGTATGTGATACCCGGTTTCGGCGCGGTGCGCTGGGGCGAGTATATTGGCGCGTTGAGAGCGATTGGTTACGATGGCGTGCTCTCCATCGAACATGAGGATAGCGCGTTCGGGCGCGAAGAAGGCTTCCTCGCTGGCAAACGATACTTAAGCCAGTTCGTGTAGGAGGTGCGCGATGGCATACCTGTTGGGCATCGACGTGGGTACCAGCGGCACCAAGTCGCTGCTCATCGACGAGAGTGGGAAAGTGGTTGCCCGTGCGGTAAGCGAGTATCCGCTGCATACCCCGAAGCCCCTGTGGGCGGAGCAAGACCCTGCCGACTGGTGGCGCGCTACGTGCGAAAGCATCCGCGAAGTGCTGAAGCAGGCTGGCATCACCGGGGAACAGGTGCGCGGCGTCGGTTTGTCGGGGCAAATGCACGGCTCGGTGTTCCTCGACTCTAACAATCAGGTCATCCGCCCTGCCATCCTGTGGTGCGACCAGCGCACCGCGGCGGAGTGCGCATGGATCACCGAGACCGTCGGGCGCGAGCGGGTGGTAGAACTCACATCCAATCCCGTGCTCACAGGTTTTCAGGCAGGCAAGATTATCTGGCTGCGCAACAACGAGCCCGAAGCGTACGCCCGCGTGCGCAAGGTGTTGCTGCCCAAAGACTATATTCGCTACCTGCTTACCGGCGAGTACGCGACCGAAGTTTCTGACGCTTCGGGCACGTCGCTGTTCAATGTGCGCAAACGCCAGTGGGCAGACGAGGTATTAGACGCCATCGGCGTCCCACGCGAGTGGATGCCCAGAGTATACGAGTCGCCCGAAATCACCGGACGTATCACTGCCGAAGCGGCAGCGGCGACGGGACTGAAAGCGGGCACGCCTGTAGTGGGCGGGGGCGGCGATCAGGCGGCTGGCGCAGTGGGCAACGGCATCGTAGAGACAGGCGTGGTATCGGTGTCGGTGGGTACGTCTGGCGTGGTGTTCGCCTTCGCCGATGAGCCGGTGGTGGACCCCGGCTTGCGTACACACACCTTCTGCCACGCGGTGCCAGGCAAGTGGCATGTGATGGGCGTGATGCTGTCTGCCGGGGGCAGCCTGCGCTGGTGGCGCGACGCCTTCGCCACCGAGGAGAAGAGTGTGGCTGCCGCGATGAGAGTAGACCCCTACGAGCTCATCACTGCCGAGGCGGCGCAGGCTCCACTGGGCGCGGAGGGTTTAATCTTCCTCCCCTACCTCACGGGCGAACGCACCCCGCACGCCGACCCGCACGCGCGCGGCGTCTTCTTCGGCGTTACCCTGCGTTCCGATCGCTCGCACTTTGCCCGTGCGATACTGGAGGGCGTCGCCTTCGGCTTGCGCGACTCGTTTGAAATCCTGCGTGAGATGGGCTTGCCCATTGCGCAGGTACGCGCGTCGGGCGGCGGGGCACGCAGCGCGGTGTGGCGACAGATTCTTGCCGATGTATCTGGCTATGACCACGTGACCATCAACGTGGATGAGGGACCGGCGTTCGGCGTGGCGTTGCTCGCGGGTGTGGGCACAGGCGTCTGGAGCAGCGTCCCCGAAGCTTGCCACGCCACCATCGAGGTGGTGAGCAACACGCCTGCCAACCCCGACGCCCATCGCGCCTACGAACCGTACTACGTGCTCTACCGCAAGCTATACCAGCACCTGAAGGCAGATTTCGCCGAGGTGGCAGGGCTGATGGAGTAAGGTGGTCCCCCATCCCCTGCCCTCTTCAATCAAGACGACAAGGGTGAAGATGTACAAGAGGACCGACGCAGTGCGCTCCCAGCCGGACAAGGATGGGTAAAACAATCGCCCAACCGTTTACAGAAGGTGATACCGGATGCGTAGACTGGTGGGTTGTCTCGTACTATGTTGCTTGCTCTTCGCCGGTATCTATTTCGCCGGCTGGTGGTTCCAATCGCCGCGCCTGGACTGGAGGACCCCCGCAAAGCAGGGAGACCTCTTCCTCAGGAGAGTATTCCTGGTTTCTGAAAAAGGCAAACTCACTTACCCGGATGCGGACTTTCTCTTGCTGGAATTTGAGGCTTTAAGCGATTTTCCCTACGGAGAAATACCCCTTCGTATAGTCACTTCCAGCGGGGTCACCGAGCGGCTGACAGCGTGGATAAACATGTGGAGTGGCAATGCTTACTCCTACGAATACCGCCTGCCGTCGCTTTGGGAAAGGCTGTGGGCTAATATCATCACTTCACACATTGGCAAAAACACAAGTACTGACAAACCCTATGAGGCAAGGATATACGTGACATATCCTGCTTCTGTACGGTACATGGACATCTACGTCGATCTCCCCGAGTATAGCAACACCCGCTGGAGGCTGACGAACCTTCCCCGCAGCAGCCGCGTAATACCACAGCCCGTGCGCGTGGTAGACCGCTACCGCTGCGAACACTTCGAGATAAGGGCGTCTGCCGTCCAGCTTCCCGCTGAGCCAGGGAGCAGTACGGTCACAGTATGGCTCGACATTCGGGTAACTCAGCCTCCGTCGCCAGACCACGAGCTGAATGTCAAGGTAACCTCGTTTGTTCCGGAGTGGATAAGGGGGGCGGAGTTCGGAGCGGACCCTACCGGAGCATTTCGCAATTTTATTGTCACCGGGAGCGGTCGTTATATGCTTCATGTTGATGTTCCATTCTTGCCTTACCAGCGATACTTACGTTTGAACTTTCGATCTCTACTGGTAGGCTACCATACGGAACGGCGCGTTCTAAAGATGCCTGTTCAGAGAGTGGTACAACGCGACGGAGCGAGCTGGCTGGTTATTGCACGGGATCAGGAGTTAGCGGTAAGCATGTTGGCAGGAAACATTATCATCCCGCCCGCCAAGGATGTGCCCGAAGTTGTCGACAGGTTCTTGTTCCCTATAAATGATAACAGAATTGTACTTGCTTGCTGGACAGACATAGAGGACACGTCCGACTGGGGTCCCGAAATCTGCAAATATATTCGGACCAAATTGGATATCGGGGTCGCGCTTCCTCCGTCTTACAAGAAACGTAAGATGCACACTGTCGACGACTTTTTGAACGCTCGTTTCGTTTTTGTGGAGCAGCCTCTGGACCAACCGATACCGCCAGAGGTGCTGGTTACCTTTCGAGGGAGGGGGGTGTCCTGGTGTGGCAATGTACATCAATTCAGCCTGACCCTACCTCTTGCTCGCGAGCGGTGACAGGGGTACAGCGCTGTGCGTGCCTAACAGATGGCTACCCCCTTGCCCAATAGCTTCTCTTTCGTGTAACATAAGGTGGTGTAGTTTGCGGAAGGTGTCTGAGAGCATGTGTCTGGTGGCGTTGGTTTCGTTCATTCTGGCGTGGAAGTTTCCTTTGTTCTGGCTGGTGTTTATCTGGTCGCTGTGGGCGATGTCGCGACAGGTCAGGACGACATATTACTACCAGCATACCACCTACCAGCCTCCGCCCCCGCGTACCGAGCCACCTCCTCGCCGCCATACGTTGTACGACCTGCTGGAGGTTAGCCCCAACGCCTCGCCGGAGGTGATTAAAGCCGCATACCGGCAGCTTGCCTTGAAGTACCATCCGGATAAACAACCCGATGCGCGGTCGCGACAGCAGGCAGAAGAGCGTATGAAGCGGATCAACGCCGCCTACGACATCCTTTCCGACCCTGCACGGCGGGCAGAGTATGACCGCCGTCTGCGCGAAGGGCTGACCTAATCTATGAGGAGGGACATTACGATGAAGTGTCCGAAATGCGGTGCCGAAGTGAGAGAGGGATTAGCTGCATGCAGTGTGTGTTTTGCCCCATTGACCGGCGAAGAGGCAGAGCGCGTGGCAAAACTGGCAAAAGAGGCTCCCCAGCCGACGCCTCAAGCGCGGCGCACCGTTGAATCTGCGCCGAGAGGTTCTACAGGCAGGGGCGGTGGAGCGGCTGCAGCGACGCTGGTTGTCATTTTGCTGGCAGTAATCGGCGCGGCAAGCTGGTACTATTTTGTCTACATGCGTTCACCGCAGTATGCTGCCCGTCAGTTCCTGGAGGCGATGAAAACCAGTAACTACGAGCAGATATACCAGAGCTGCGTGTGGACTGGATTGCTTGCGGGCGTCCAAAGTGGCAGGGACGTGGAAAGAGTCTTCGGTTTAGCGAAGCGGATGGGCTTCGACGTAAGCATTCAAGGCTACGAAATCAAAGCAGTGGAGGTGCGCGATAGCACGGCAACCGTCAAAACCTCCGTTGTACGGGGCAACAACAGCGACGACTGGGACCTGACCATGGTCAAAGGCAACGACGGCAAATGGAAGTGCGACCTGTTCAGTAGTATCTTGTCTGCGATTGGTGGCTCGCTGAGGTTGCCTTCTTCCTTGCCGGGACTGGATTCCGGAAGATAGCGCATCGGCGTGGCGCGTGTTACAACACTCAGCGTAATCGCTCGAGAGGGAGGTTTACGTGCATGCGTCCGTTGATTTTGGCTGTTCTCTCTATCAGCTGCCTGTTTCTGGGGCGAATTGTGCAGGCACAGAGTGACCTCTTTCCCTTCGTGGTGCCCTGGGATGTTGCTCCTTCGGGCGTTGCCGACATGAGCAGCTTACTACACCGTCCGGCGGGCAAGTTTGGGCATGTGCGCGTAGGGGCAGATGGACACTTTTACGTGGGCACGCAACGCATCCGCTTTTGGGGAGTGAACTTCAGCGCAGACGCCTGCTTCCTGTACAAAGCGAATGCACCGAAGGTCGCCCTGCGCCTGGCGAAGGCAGGGGTGAACATCGTGCGCTTCCACCACATGGATGCACCCTGGGCGAACCCGTCGTTGATCCTCTATGCATCGGGCAACTCACGGCAGTTTAACACACAGGCACTGGACAACCTGGACTATCTGTTTGCGCAGCTGAAGAGGGTGGGCATCTATGCGAACATCAACCTGCTGGTTCATCGTCGATTCCTGGCATCCGATGGGCTGCCTGCTGAGATAGAAAGCCTCGCCGACCAGAAAGACCAGCACGTGATTGGTTTCTTCTACCAGCCATTGATCGAACTGCAGAAAGAGTATGCCCGTCAGCTGCTTACACACCGTAACCCCTATACGGGTTTGACTTACGCGCGGGACCCTGCCGTCGCTTTTGTGGAGATAAACAACGAGAACGGGTTAGTACAGGGCTTTATGGGAGGCGTGACAGACCGTATTCCAGCCGTGTTTCAGGCAGACCTGCAGAGACAGTGGAACGAGTGGCTTCTGGCTAAATATGGCGATACAGCAAACCTGCGTCAAGCGTGGGGCGAACGCAACGAGCCGCTCGGACCGGAGATGGTCACCAATGGCAGCTACACCAATGGTACGACCGGCTGGTATCTGGAACAACATCAAGGCGCACAGGCGTCGGCGACGGTAGTAAGCGACGCTCCGTCAGGATACACCCGTTCGGTGCGCATCCAGGTTACACGTACCGGCAGTCAGGGCTGGCACGTGCAGTGGGCGCAACCGGGCTTGACGGTGGTTGGCGACGGGATATATACCCTTTCCTTCTGGGCGAAGGCCAGTTCCACCCGAAA
>JANWYZ010000330.1 GCA_025054895.1 bacterium
TCAGCATGACATACGGACAAGATGCTTCGCCTTCGGCTCAGCATGACATACGGACAAGATGCCTCGCTAACGCTCAGCATGACAGAGAGCAAGACCCAGCAACCCTACTGGCATCGACACTACAACGTCAAACTTGACAGAGTTGCGGCATCCTCATAATTTTTTAGACTAAAACAGGGTGGTCTTGGGTTCCTTTTTGGCTTCGATCACCTTCTGTCGGGCGGCGGCGATGTCCTGAACGAGCAGGCGGTAGTTCTGCTGATAGCTTTCCCCTTCCTGTCGAAGGATATATGCCGGGTGAAGCGTCGCCATCGCGTAGCGCGCGTATTTGCTGGGGAACCAGATGCCTCGCTCCTGGGTCATTTTGAAGTTCTTATGGATGAGGGTATTGGCAGCGGGCGCGCCAAGACAGACAATAACTAGCGGCTGGATAATGGTCAGCTGTTTGTCCAGCCAGGTGTGGCAGGCGGTGATTTCGTCGGCGTAAGGGGGACGGTTACGTACACGCCCGTTCTCCACCACTGAGGCGCGACACTTGATGACATTGCAAATGTACACGTGCTTTCGACTCAGACCGTTTTCGCGCAACGCCTGGTCTAGCAGTGCGCCTGCCCGCCCTACGAAGGGGCGCCCGGTAGCATCCTCGTGCTCGCCGGGTCCCTCCCCGACGAACACCAGTGGCGCGCGCGGGTTGCCCTCGCCAAAGACGACATTCGTGCGCGTTTCCGCCAGACGACAGGCGGTACATCCTAGCGCCTGCTGGCGCACTTTTTCTAATTCCTCTTCGGGGTTCTCCACCCCCCACAGGTCAAGGGTCAGGTCCATTTCCATCGCGCTGGCTCAGTACCTGGCGTAGTTTGGTGTAGGTATTTTCCAGACTATCGGGGATGACGCGCACGTCTGCCAGCACCGGCATAAAGTTGGTATCGCCGTTCCAGCGGGGCACGATGTGCCAGTGGATGTGGTCGACGATACCTGCTCCCGCCGCCCTGCCGAGGTTGACGCCGATGTTAAAACCGTCCGGGTGATATGCATCCCGCAACAGGTTGACGCTTTCGCGTACCAGGCGCATGATGTCCAGCAGCTCTTCGTCGCAGAGTTCGTCCATGTCGGCGGTATGGCGCACAGGGGCAACCATCAGATGGCCATTCGTGTAGGGAAAGGCGTTAAGCATTACGAAGGCGTGTGTACCTCTCATCAGCACCATGTTCTCGGCAGAGCAGGGTTCCTGTGCCCTCACGCAAAAGAGGCACTCTTCCGGCTGCTCCCGCGCGGAAGAAACATATTGCATTCTCCACGGTGCCCACAGACGTTCAGTCATGCCCGCATCGCTCCTTGCAGCTGTGCTTTCAGTTTACCGTATGCGGGCGTAAGGGTCAAGGGGTGTTAGCGCTGCGCCCTTTCTGTTGCTCTATCTCATCTACAATTTGCTGCACGCTCCTTCCAGCGAACAGGGCGTCGCGCTCCTGAGTGTAGTTGCCAAACCCAGAGGTGAACTGCTTGAGGAAACGCACAGCGTCTGGGACGCCTAATTCCCTGTAAAGAAGCCTTAGCGCCTGCTGGTTGATTTCCGCTATCGGTTTGACTATCACAGCCATCGCTCTATCTCCTGGACAAGCTCAACAGGTGAGACGGTTTTCACTTGCAAATCGTGCACCTGTTTTGTCCTTCGCAGCAGTCGGTCATCGCATGTACAAAAATAATCCGCATGTGCTACCTCTGCACACGCCAAATGCAAAGCGTCCAAAGGGGCAATACCCGACGCTGCCAGCTGTTCCGCCCGTTTTTGAACCCCTCCGCACAACACAACATGGCTCCTCGCTAAGGATAACACTGCTCTACCATGTTCCTTCCGTATCGGTAACGGGTTTCTCTCTACCTCGTACTCCAGCACGTCAGACGAAACTAACTCCAGCTGCCCACCGTCACACAGAGCAAGGATGCCGAGCACAGCTTCGGCTTCCAGAACGACCCGAACCTGGTCCGGGGTATCGAGCGGCCTTTGGATGGCGCACACATCGAGATACACTTTCACCCTATCACGCCTGCATCTCTCCCGATTGTGCTTTCAGTTTACCGTATGCGGGCGCGAGGGTCAAGGGGCTAAAGGAACCTTCCTCGCATCCACGAATGATTCTTCAGCGAACGCCAGACGGAGGGCGCGTATGGGACGCTGGTGTCTTTTTGTATTGATACTCTGCACAGGAGCATCTGCTATGAGCCAAACGGTGATTCCCGGGATGGACCCCAACGAGCGACCGGGCGAACGCCCGTACGAGATGGTGTGGGCAGGGAGGAAGGAGCCCGCTCCGCCCACGTTGACTTTCGAGAACCTTCAGGGATGGCGCGTGGAGGTGGAGGGTGGGGCGGAAGCCGTGCTCCAGCTCAGCCGCGCCCAGAACGTGTGGGAACGCCCTGTGGCTAAGCTGCGCTACAGGGGGAATGGACAGAGCCAGTCGCAGCCACGCATCATGCTCATCCCGCCCGCACCCGTTCCCCTTCCCAGCGATGCCGACAGCGTGGAGATGTGGGTGTACGGCAACCGATGGGGCTGGGAGAACCCGCCCGACACCCCCGCCGTGCAAATCACGGTAGTGGTTCGCGACAACGCGGGG
>JANWYZ010000331.1 GCA_025054895.1 bacterium
CCCCCGCCTCATCACGACACGTTCATCGCGCGCCCTTGCAGGCTGAAGCCTGCACTACAAACAGGTTGGCAGTGCGCACTTCAGTGCGCTGTCACGGCTCGGTGGGAGCCTCACTCCAGAGCGTCAAATTGGAGGGCGAACCTCCCAATGAGCAGACGGCTGCCACGAGAGCCCTTTCTTCTTATAGCGCACTGTTCCCGAGGTGGGTCTCGATGTTTGCACAGAGATCCACTGACCCCTGTAAGCGTCTTGCACTTAGCAGAGAAAGTTACTGCTTCTCCTTGCCAGCCGAGCCAGGTGCAACAGAAATATAGACCGCTCTACAGGCACGCATCTCCTCCACCCAGACCCACCATGCAGGCTTGCCGTCCACGTGTCCAGAAGCTTGCAAGCGGGTTTTCACTCCAGAGGGCAAGGTGGCTTTCTGAAGCCATCTTCTGGCTTCCCCTTCGCTCGCGAAGGGTCCTAGACGCACCGACAGCAGGGGTATCGTCCTGTCACAGGAGAGGCTAAACTCCCCGCTCTTTCTCCACGAGTAACGCAGGCGGGCAATCTGCAAGCCTCCTTCCGCAGGCAGAAGTAGCGGGAAGTTTCCTACCTCTATGCCCGTTAGCGGCGGGGGCACACGGGGTAAGAGGCGAACGTGAGTGGGGTCGGTATCATCTACACCGGCGCAGGCTTCCAGAGCGTGCAGAGCGGAACCCTGATTGGCGCCGTTGCTCAGGTCGCCGATGCGATACCACATGCCATTAGGCAGGATGCAACTGCCTTCGGGGATGAGCCACTGCCACTTGCGCCAATCGATGCCACGTTGCGGGTCAGCATAATCCATGTTCTTGTCGTAGGAGTACTTCGCCAGGTTCCAGAGCAATTTGCCTGCATCGTCCATCTCGTCCAGCATAAGCGCGGCGTGGGTCAGCCATCCCTGTCCGTAGCCCATCGCCAGCACGGGAGCATGTCCATAGCGCTGGCTCAGCTGTCGGCGCAGAGTGTTGCGTGTGATAGCGGTCATCGTGGCGTCCCAGCGATCAGGGTCGTACCCATCCAGATAGTGGGAGAACCACGCCTGCACCAGCGAGTCCTGCAGGCTCGGCAGCACCGAATAGGGGCTCACCCGCCAGCAGAAGTGGTTGTGGTCGCCTGTCTTCAACAGGCGAACCATTCCTGCCTGAAGGCGGTCGGCATACGCGCGCCAGCGGAATGCAAGCTCCTTTTCCCCCAGAGCGTCGGCGATTTGCGCAGAGCAGCGCAGCGCCACCATGCAGGTATAGGTAGCGTATGGTTCATACATGTCAGCGTTAGCGTAGTTGCGGCGAACCTTTTCGGGGTCGGTTTCACGGTTCATACCAGGCGGGCACAACGGCAGATGAGGTCCACCACCCCAACCTGTCGCCTCCCCCTCGCTGAATATCACGTCGCGTCCAGTATAGTCCATGAACCAGCAGATGAACTCGGCGGCGTCGCGTGTGGATTCCCAGCGGCTCTTACCATACACGTGCGAGCGAGGGGCAGTGAGCCATTCTCCGCTGGGCGCACCCAGCATCCGCCATGCCACCCATCTGCCCACCATTGTGGAAGCGTGTCCTTCCATCTCCTCATTACCGTCTATCTCGTTGATGTGCCAGGGGATAGAGTAGGGACCGTTGAGCACGAAAGCCCAGTGGGGCGGGGCTTCCTTCGGGTAGCGCGTGATGTCCAGCGGTTCGTTGGGTGGACCCTGAGCAGGATCGCGGTTGGGGCGGTAGAAGTAGAGCCACTGATCGCAAAAGTCCACGTAGCTGGTGCGTCGAGTGTTGTCGTAGGCACAGCGGAGGACGAGAGTGGCGTAATGGTCAGAGCTGCGCCCGTAAGCACCTTCGGCATACACGCCGATGGGCGCCCAAGTCCCGATGCCGCTGTAGCCCCCGTACCAGGGGCACCCTTTACCCGTCTCACGGAAAAAGCCGGTATCGCTTTCAAACTTCTGCATCATCTGCAACAGGTTCGCAGTCCAGATGTTGGTAAGCATGTCCGCCTCACGCCCACCCAGGAAGCGGATGCGCGCAGCGTCCACCTCCTCAGGAAATGGGAGCAGGGTTACTCGCGCGGGCAAATCTTTCTCGGAGGTATAGAGAGCGCGCGTCAGTGCGTTCAGGTCGGCAGACCATCTGGGTACGCGATAAGAATCAAAGGCGGGTTTCAAGTCGTCCACATCCGCTATCCACCGTCCGAAAGGCTTCAAGTCCTCCTGCGGTCGGGAAGTTGCCAGAGTGATGGCAGATATCAGCGGGCGTCCACACACTTCGGGGTTGTCCACTACCGTGATGGTCTCTATGCGCTTCGGGCGAGGGCGAATCGCCAGATAGTAGTGGGCGTGGCGAGTGTCGTTGCTTGCGCTCTCTTCGCTTTCGCGCAGGCGCAAGGCGCGACGCAGCACACGCATGTAGTCGGGGCGCGAGGCGAACGGCTCGCGGATGGGCACGCTGACGGAGTGAGTCGGTCCATACGCCCACTGTGCCACAAACCAGGCGGTCGCACCGATAACGAGGGCGACACGGTCGGTCATGCCGTCCTCGTAGCGGATGTGCATCTCGCCGATGCGTGTGCCTACATACACGAGGTCGTCGCGCC
>JANWYZ010000332.1 GCA_025054895.1 bacterium
GCATCGTAGACGAGTCGGTGTATTAGGAACACACCACTCTGTCGCAAAATGGTGGGAAAAGGACGTTCGCGATAGAGCAAGGCTCACACTTCGCGTCATCTTGTCATTCTGAGCGAAGCGAAGAATCTCTTTGTAACGTCACGTTGTCCCCCTTCGCTGGCGCTCAGCATGACAGAAGAGACGGAATAGAGCGACTGCGCCAATCGCCAAAACTGCAAACCACAACTTAGCAGAGCACTTAGGAGGTGCACATGAGCGATATTCTGGAACAAACCTACGAGAAGTATCTACAGTATGTCAATCCCGGGCTGGCGCAGCTGATGAAGTTCGCCGATTTCGGCGTGGAGACACGCGCCGAAGGGATGTTTGTATACGACCATCAGGGGCGAGCTTATCTGGACTTCCTGGGGGGATACGGCACGTTTGCGCTGGGGCATCGTCACCCAAGGGTGGTGGAAGCAGTGAAGGCGCAGCTAGACCGAATGCCTCTTTCCAGCAAGGTGTTCTTCAGCGCGCTGGTGGCGGACTTCTGCGAGGCGCTGGCAAAGGTGCTTCCGGGCGACCTGCAGTACAGCTTCCTGTGCAACAGCGGCACCGAGGCGGTGGAGGGCGCGCTCAAAATTGCCCGCAAGTTCACTGGCAGGCACAAGTTCATCGCTACGGTGGGAGGCTATCATGGCAAGAGCATGGGTTCACTCAGCGCGACGGGGCGAGAGCAGTACAGGCAACCTTTTTACCCTCTGGTTCCCGGCTTCGTGCATGTGCCCTTCGGCGATGTGGATGCAGTAGCGCACGAGATGGACGAAGACACGGCAGGAATCATTTTAGAGCCCATTCAGGGTGAGGGAGGCATCTTCTTGCCCAGTGACGACTACCTGCCCAAACTACGCGAACTCTGCACCGAACGCAACGCCTTGCTCATCATCGATGAGGTACAGACCGGCTTGGGGCGCACAGGGAGGATGTTCGCGGTGGAGCATTGGGGCGTGCAGCCCGACATCATCACGCTGGCGAAGGCGTTGGGGGGCGGGGTTGTGCCATCAGGAGCGTTCTCCTCCACGCAGCAAATCTGGGAAAAGGCGTTTGGCGACAACCCGCTGATACACACCAGCACTTTCGGCGGCAACCCGTTGGCGTGTGCTGCAGGCATCGCCACGCTGCAAGTCTTGCAAGAGGAGGACCTGCCGTCGCGTGCAGCAGAGCGTGGGAAACAGCTTGTTGCAGGGCTAAACGCGGTACAACAGCAGTATCCCGATGTGGTCACACAAGTGCGCGGCAAGGGGTTGATGGTAGGCGTCGAGTTCGCCATCGAGGATGTGGCGAAACTGGTCATCGGTGGGATGACCCGACGCGGCGTGATTGCGGCGTACACGCTGAATAATCCGCGCGTCATCCGCTTCGAACCGCCGCTGATTGTCTCAGCTGAGCAGATAGACACCGCCGTTTCGGTATTCGCCGAGTCAGTGGAGGAGTCGGTAAAGGGGTTGAGGGCGTTAGGGTTGCTGTGACCCTTTTTGCAAAGCCTCTTCCAGCTCCCTTTGTATTGCTGTAATGGTTACATCCCCGCGTGTGCGCTCCAGCACAGCGCGCAGGGCGTCGACGCTTCGTCGCAAGCCGCCCGTAATCGCATCGGGGTAATCGAAGGTAACCAGCATATAGTAGATATCGTCCATATCCGCCAGCAATCTCTCCGCTTTGGCGGTGTCGCCGCGGCGCAACAGGTCCAGGATATGCCGCCGGCATTCGCTGGCGGCTTCGCAGAGCGCGTTCAGGTACGCGGGTACTTCCAGTTGCAGTTCGCTAAAGGTGGGCAGCGCGTGCTCTCCCTGCACCAGCGCGTTTAACAAACAGGCTTCCGCGTATTCTTTCAGTGCGTCCTGCACATAGCCTGCGTAGTAGATATCGGGATGTTTCTCGCGCAGGACGTTCAGCTCGGTTGCACGCTGCGCCGCTTGCTGCAAGCCCTGATGGGCATTTTCAAACTCGTGCCGGTGGATGCTGCGCACGGTAGTGGCAGAGAGGCGTGTCAGCTCGCGCGACTGGCGCAACGCTTCTTCACGAACAGCGTCTTTGATGTCCAGCACCGCACGTATCGCATCGGATAGGGATTGTAGCTGATGGTTCAAGGTGACGCCTCCTGTGAAACATCTGGTGGGCCTCGATGTATGGCTCGCTCTACTTGTTCGATGAAGCGGCGCGCCTCTTCAAGCAGGTCGGACAGTTGAGCCTCTTCCAAAGGAACCATGCTTGCATAGTCGCCATGATGGCGAAGTTCGAACAGCTTGCGATAGAATCTGCCCATTGCGATTGGGAGCCGCCCTGGCTTTATCCAATGCTGGTCGAAAAGGGAAATGACCCCAGAGTGCTTATGCGAGGAGAAGCCTTCCATCTGAAGCAATGCTGTTACTGCGTAAAAGCAGGCATAGTACAATCGGTTTATTGCTCCGAAGCGGAAGCCGGAGCCAGCAAGCAGCTCAGCCTCTGCAAGTGTCTCTCGTGCACGCGCAAGCAGCGGATATTCCATCTCTTCCTTGCACATTATTCTATCTCGACACCTTCCTTCATCACATTTTGCCAAAACGGATGTCT
>JANWYZ010000333.1 GCA_025054895.1 bacterium
GACGCGCCACCCTGTAAGGCGAACGGCACGAGAGATTCCTCTCGTGCCGTTGGAGTGAGGGAGACAGGCGGTTAATAAGAGATTAACCGCTACTGCAAGAGGTACTCGCGTAAACCCCTGCGCTTGGCGGCGTCTTTGAGTTTACGCATTGCTTGCGCTTCAATCTGGCGCACCCGTTCACGCGAGATTTTCAGCGCTTCTCCGATCTCTTGTAAGACTTGCTCCTCTTGATCTCCGTAACCCAGCCTGCGGATAATCACCTGTCGCTCGCGGTCGGTGAGCTCGGTTTCCAGAAGCTCATCCAGCACTTTGCGCCGCTCTATTTCGAGCATCACCTCTTCCGGGTCGCGTACATTCTGGTCATGGATGAGCGATCCCAGCGAGGTATCTTCCTCCTCGCCGACCAGCATGTCCAGCGACAGGGGTTCCTGGGCCGCCTGCTGGAGCTGCAATATCTTCTTGGGCGACACCCCCATCGCTTTCGCCAGTTGCTCGATGCTCGGCTCGTCGCCGGTTTCACGGCGTAGCCGCTCGCGCTCGCGCTCCATGCGGCGTAGCTGCTCAGCAACATGTGCTGGGATGCGCACCGTCTTCGCTTTGTTGTCTATTGCCCGTCCGATAGCTTGCCGTATCCAATGAGTGGCGTATGTGCTGAATCGGTAGCCCTTGGAGGGGTCGTATCGCTCTACCGCGTTCATCAGCCCGATGGCGCCCTCCTGCACCAGGTCCTCGAAGGGCACGAGCGCGTTTCGGTAATGTTTCGCGATATTCATCACGAGGCGCATGTTCGCCTCGACCAGTTTCTGCTTTGCCTCCTCGTCGCCTTTGCGAGCCCGTTCTGCCAGCTCCAGCTCTTCCTCTGGCGTGAGCAGCGCGACCCGCGTCAGCCGGTTGAGCAAAGACGGTACCTCCGACGGCGCCGCCTTGCGATTTGGCGTCAGAGCAGCGTTGCTTTGAGAGATCCCTCTTCGGTTGACTGGGTTGTTATGACTCATGTTGTTCCTCAAAAGTCGGTCACGCCAGCAGTTTACTGCTACTGTCCTCAATTGGTTCGACACACTGAGAGCAGGTTCGGTTTCGCGCTGTTCTTGAAATTGTACCCAATGGAAATTACGCTTTGCAACTTGCGCAACGTGCCTGCTATGTGAAGGGGAATACGCAATCCGCTAGGAACATTCCGCTGCGCAGATGTAGCGGTAGCGGTCTCCCTCTTCCGACACCTCGATGTCTGCTGGCGCACCACAGCGAGGGCAGGTCAGCCCGTCCAACATCAACAGGATGTATATACTGCGATACTCGTTTGAGATGTAGATATCGTGCAGTATCCAGCCCTGATCTAGCAACTCGTTCACGATGTTGGCGCGAACCTCTACCACCTTACGCACGCGGTGCAGGTCAAACTCTTGTCCGACCTCGTGCTGTTCCATGCATACCTCTCGCAGGTGGAAGTGCCAACTCCTTAATTATATAGCGTGTTGTACGACTCCTGCTTATACTGGGAGCGCTTTTGCGACGAATTCGCTACATTACCGGGTGACCCGGCGTGCGCCCAGATATCGTTGACGGTAGTAACCTTCGTTCAGGCTGTCTATCTGCACGCGTCTGCCTGCGCTGGAGGCGTGGATGAACTTGCCATTACCGATGTAGATGCCCACATGCGATGCGCCGCGCCGGTAGGTCTGGAAAAAGACAAGGTCACCCGGCTGCAGTTCGTCGCGCGAGACTGGCGTGCCCCTGCGGAACTGGGCGCTGGCGGAGTGAGGCAGCTCGATGCCCGTTTTCTGACGAAAGACGTATCGGGTAAAGCCCGAGCAGTCGAATCCGCTACGCGAAGAACCACCCCAGCGGTAACGTACCCCTTTGTATCGCGATGCGAGACGCACGATGGAGTCTCCAGAGGAAGCGTTCGTGGTCCACTCGCGATTGGCTACGCGCGTTGAGGCTCTCCGGCGCACTGCGACCCGCTTCGGCGAATCCTTTTTGCGCTCGGGCGCCGCTGTGATCCGTTTAGCCACTTTCCGTCCAGCGCTGGCTGAAGGCTTCATCGCGAACGTGCCTGTTACCGTCACCAGGTCGCTCCTGACCCAGCCTGTTCGACCGGTGGACAGTTTCACCTGAAGCCAGTTACCCCGGCGTGCTGTTACCACCACCGGATGCCCCTTATCCAGCAGGGTTATGGAGCGGTCGGTGCGGCCGGGAGCATAACGGATACACACCCTGTCTTTGTTGATGACGCCGGTCTTTCGCATGGTTGCAGGAGCAACCATCGGTTTCACAGCGGCGGGGATGCGCAGGCGGATACCTGGCTTCAAGGAGTCCGGATTTTTGAGATGATTCGCTTTCACAATGTCCTGGGGCAGCACCCGGTATCGCTTTGCCAACGACCACACTGTATCATTCTCTTGCACCACAATCACATGTTGCGCCATCGCCCCTGCCGTCCACAATAAGCCGTATACTGTTATCAAGGTACAGAGTGTGATCCATCGGTGCATCGGTTCACCTCCTGAATATCGCTGTTGGTTGCAGGTAGCTATCGTACTGTCTGGCAGCACAACGCCTCGTGACTATACCTG
>JANWYZ010000334.1 GCA_025054895.1 bacterium
TAAGGTACAGCGTCCTTGCAGCATCGGCGCGGGTAATCGGGCCGTCCGCAAAGAAACGTACTCCATGCTCTTGAAAGGCATCCACGCCATCCCATAGCACGGAGGTAATACGGTGTTTGTATAGCGTTTCCACTGCGGAGGCAAACGGTGAATCGACGGGCACGTCCAGGTATCTCGGCTTTTCGGGAGAGACAGGCGTCCACCGGTTTAACTTCGCCATGACGCCCACCAGCCACTGCGCAAACAACCCGCGCGAAATGGGGGCGTCCGGGTAGAACTGCGTCCCTTCAGGTTGCAGGACACCGGCTGCGACCAGACCTTCCACCGCTTGCCGCGCAGGATGTTCCGCTGGCAGGTCGGTGTAGGGTAAAGTGGGCGTAGTGTGCGCAACCTCAAAACCATCCTGCCTCAGCCGATGCCACAACCATCGTGCAGCGTCGGCGCGGTTGAGCATCTTGTCCGGTTCAAAACGCTCCTCCGGAAAATACCCTCGCGCGGCGAGGTACTGGATAGCGCGGAAACCACGCGTCTCGGCGGTCACGTCGGGGAACCAGTACAGATACACGCCGTACCTGAGCAACACCTCCTGTACCAGGCGCGAAGGAATCCGTTTTGGTTCGGTATCATAGCGTAACGCCAGCGCTGCCGCTGCGCCCGCTGCCTGTCCCATATTCACGCGTACCGGCTCCATACGCAGCGTTCCGTATGCCACGTGCGTGGCAGAGACAGCGGTGGATACCAGCAGATTACGCAAGCGCAAAGGCAGCAGAATGCCAAACGGAACCTGATACCATGGCGTATATTTTACCAGCCAGAACTCGCCTTCGCCCATGTCGGGCGAACTCCAGTCGGTTTTGGGTTGCACGGCGTGCGAGTCCATCGGATAGTCGCCAATGGCGATGGAGTCGGGGCGGAGGCGCTCGCGTGCCTTCCACACATCGCTCTGGTTCATCAGCACATGTCCCATAATACGTCGCGCTTCGCGAACGTATAGCTGGGGCGGCACGTTGCCGTTATCGCGATACTCATCGTCCGCCAGCCCGATGTTTTTCAACCCCAGTTCGGTCTGAATATAATACAAGTAACCCAGAGCATGCCATTTGTAACGTTCGGCTATCTCGTCGCGCCGTTTCCAGCTGGCAGTTGGGTAATCGTAGTTGATGCCGGGCAGATTGCTGCCCTGGGGGTGCTGGTTAATCTCGAACTTCCCGCCGGGCATCCGCCCGTAGAGATATGCCCACGTTTTCTCCCAGGGTGGGGTATGGATGTAGTTGTTCTTATCGTAAAACGGCGGTTTAGGGATAGTTCTGTCTGCTCCTGCACCGTAGTCCTTTACCGTCAGCAGAATAGCGTAAGAAGGAATGCGCTTATCACCCTTGCCGGTGCTGCCGGGCAGGATACGGTCGTTAGCGCGGTCGTAGTAGATATGTCCAGCGTGCGGCTCCTCGGGGGAGCGAGGTTCGCGTCCGATGCGGAACGGCGCGCCACCCCACGCAGCGATGTCGCCTTCATAGGTGGCGTCGATGAAGATATCGCCCTCGAAAGTCGCCCTGCGACCTGTCAGCAGCTCCTGTACCACAACTGCGCGTATTCGTCCGTTGTCCTCTCTCAGCACCTTTACCGGGCGCACACGGAAGTACACGTGGATATTGGGGTGTTGCGCCACCATATTTTTGATAAGCATATTCGCCACGCGAGGCTCGTAAGCCATACCGTTGCCTGTACCGTAGTGCTGCTGAACGGCGCGGCGAAACTCTTCAAATAGCCCGTTAGAACGGGCGGGATTACGCATATCAGTGAAACTAACGCCGTTGCTGATCATGCCGCCCAGACGGTTGGTGTGCTCTAAGAGGGCGACGGTGACGCCCTCGCGTGCGGCGGTGACCGCCGCTCCAACGCCCGAGGCGGTTCCGCCCACCACCACCAGCGGATAGTGGATGCGCTTCGGCAGCTCGCGGAAGGTGCGCTCCATGACTTCTGGCGAGGGTTGCTGCACACCGTCCTTCATCCGAGCAACAACCCGGTACCGGTAGGTTTGCGCCGGCGTCAACGGCTCGTCCGTGAACTGGCGTGCCTCAGCTGGTAGCGTCGCTATTGGTTGCCCGTCACGCATGACAACGTACGATTGCACCTCGCCCTGTATCGGTGGTAACCAGTAGACGTTGATTTGAGCAGGCGATTGCGCTATCGCTTCCACAGCGGTAGGCTGCGCCCATGCTGACATCCCGATTATCATCAGCGCGAAAATCAGGATACCTCTCTTCATCTCTCGTCCCCTTTCACACTGCTGCATGCCTCAGGTTCTATTCGCGTCGCGTCCGCCGGTTTCCTCATAAGGGCGTTTGCGAGAAACGTAGCCACTGGCGTTGCACGCTATCCGTTACGCCTGCGCAGCGACCTCAGCGCGTAATCCATCTCTTCAGCACGCAACAGCCGGGCTATCAACAGATACATCCCTCCGCCTGCCAGTAGCACCAGCACAATTGCCAGCAAAGACACCAGCTTGGGGTGCAGGTTCCACGCCTGAAGCGACGCCACGAGCGCGGAACGTACCGCATATCCCGC
>JANWYZ010000335.1 GCA_025054895.1 bacterium
GGAAGTAGCCCATGTCGTACCCGTCACACCGCTCATGTACTCGATGCCCCAATGTGGAGACCGCCAGCGGGCAGGGAAATTACTGCTGTCGAATATTGCCGACCCATGCACCACGGCACCGTCCGCCGATACCGCGTTCGCCCATGTTTGAGAAAACCCACCGATGTTGAGCCAGCGGGCGCCATGCTGCAGGTTCCAGAGAAAGGCGAATCTCCTGCCGAGCGAGTCCAGATGCCACCCCACGACGACCGAGCCGTCGGCGGAAACGCCATGAGCTGCCGTTGTACCGTTCCCTAAGTTTTGCATCCCTGTTTCCCTCGTCCAGCGAAAACCGCGCCGCACATTGCTGGCATCTTGCGCCGTACCGACGACGACCCTGCTGTCCGCCGAGATGCCATACGCCTGGCTCTCATTTCCGCCCAGTGTGCCCAACCATGTCAGCGATTGACCTACCGCGCTGCTCAGGGCAAAGAGGCCGAGATGCACTGATACTACGAGCACTACCAGCGACCTGCGTTTGCTGAACCGTACTGCGTCAAGGCAAAAAGCGTCGTGTTTCATCCTTTCCTTTTCCTCCTGGAAGATTTCTGCTCACTCTCGCGGAGAAAACGCCTGAAAGCGGGTTGAGCACTGCGGAGAGCAGTGGTGGTTAGCAGCGCGTCTCGTCGCAGATACGGGCGCATTATCCTGAGTGTTGTTGCAGATGAAAAAATACTAGCATAGTTAAACAAAAGAGTCAAGAGGTCGAGAGCGTATAGGGACAAGGGCAAGATATTGGGGCGTGGGTGAGTGAGCAAGATGTTGGAGTATTGCCCCCAGGTACATTGCTGGTAGAGAACAGGTTGTATGTTATCGGTTAGTGCCGTTGCGGCAGTGGGAACAGGCAGACTGGTTGTCGGTTCCTCGAGGTCACGGCAGAGCCGACAGGAATCCTCTTGTTTACACCGAACTATCTCCCAAACCGATTCCAGAGGAGAGGAGTATGTCGGTACAACGGGTAGCTGTGTTGCTTAGCGAGCCGATAGGAACGATAAGCCCTTATCTTCACGGTGAGTTCGCTGAGCATCTGGGCGAATGCATCTATCCGGGCATCTGGGTGGGGGAAGAATCTTCCATCCCCAACATCGTGGGCATTCGCAAGGACGTGGTAGACGCTCTGCGTCCGCTGGGGATACCGGTGCTGCGCTGGCCCGGTGGCTGTTTCGCCGACGCCTACCACTGGCGCGACGGCATCGGACCGCGCGAGCGGCGTCCTCTGCGCCTCAACTATCATTGGGGCATGGCGTCGGAACCAAACCACTTCGGCACACATGAGTTCATCATCTTCTGCCGCCTGATAGGCGCGGAGCCGTATATCGTGGGAAACGTCGGTTCGGGCACGCCCGCTGAGCTGCGTGACTGGGTGGAGTACTGCAACTTTGCGGGCGAGTCCGCGCTGGCGAACGAACGTCGCGCCAACGGGGCGGAGGAACCCTTCCGCGTGCGATTCTGGGGCGTGGGCAACGAAAACTGGGGCTGCGGCGGCAACATGCACCCCGAATACTACGCAGAACTCTTCTGCCGATACCGCACCTTCCTGTTCAACTATTCCGATACCCCCATACACGCCATCGCCTGCGGCGCGGCGGGCAACGACTGGGACTGGACGTGGAAGTTCCTCAACAGCCTGCGGCGTAAGGGCTGGAGCCGACGCCACCTGGTGCAATCGCTCGCCGCGCACTACTATTGCGGAACCGCCGGAACCGCCACCGAATACACCACTGAGCAATGGACGGAGCTGCTCTGTAAGGCGAAAGCGATCGAAGGTATCCTGACAGGACACCGCACCGTGATGGACGAGCTGGATCCAGAACAGAAGATCAGCCTGATTATCGACGAATGGGGCGCATGGCATCCGGTGGAGCCGGGCAAGCCGGGTTCAGGGCTGTACCAGCAAAACACCATCCGCGACGCGCTGGTAGCCGCGCTGACGCTGGATATCTTCCACCGTCATTGCCGCCAGATTTTCATGGGCAACATCGCGCAGTTGATTAACGTGTTGCAATCGCTGTTGCTGGTGCAGGAAGACAGATGCATCAAAACGCCCACCTACTACGTGTGGCAGTTGTACGCGCCGCACAAGGGAGCGCAGGCGGTGCGCTTCGAGACGCTGTCGGATACCTTCTCGGACGGCGGCGCAGTGCGCGACTTCTGCCGACAGCAGTATCTGCAAAAAGAGCCTTTCAGCCTGCAGGTGATAGAGGGTTCCGCCTCGGTACGGGAGAACACCCTGTGTATCACGCTGTGTAACACACACCCCGAACAGCCAGCGGAGCTGGAGGTGCAGGTATTGGGCGGCAGTGTGGCGCAGGCGGAAGGGGTGTTCCTCTCCGCCGACGATATCCGCGCCCACAACACCTTTGAGAATCCTGAGCGCGTGAAGCCGTCCGAGCCGCGGGCGGTGCAGGTAGACGGCAATAGCCTGCGCCTGACTGCACCTGCGGCTTCGGTGGTACAAATCATGGCTAAATTGTCTTGATTGTCCTGTTGGGGGAGCCCCACAAAGCAGCAG
>JANWYZ010000336.1 GCA_025054895.1 bacterium
TTCGGGCGCGGAGAGCAGGAACAGTATCAAGTCGGCGTCCTGCAGAGAGCGGTGTGTGCGTTCTACCCCAAAGCGTTCCACAAGGTCTTGCGTCTCACGCAAACCGGCGGTGTCCCATAGTTGCACCGGGATGCCGTGTATCTGGATGCTCTCTTTAATCACATCGCGCGTGGTGCCCGGGATATTGGTGACGATGGCGCGGTCCTCTCCCAGCAAGGCGTTCATCAAGCTGGATTTTCCCACATTAGGTCGTCCTGCAATGACCACCATCGCCCCTTCGCGAGTGAGGCGTCCGTAGCGGGCGGTGGCGAGCAGATTCTGACCGCGTGTAATCAGCTGGCGAATCTGCTCGATCAGGCGATCATAGTCTATCTCCCCAATGTCGTCCGAGAAGTCCAGATACGCCTCCACCAGCGCGAGCACACCTACCACATCGTTACGGATAGCGTGGAGAGCGCAGGAGAGTTCGCCTTCGTGCTGACGCATCGCCAGTCGGTGCGCGGTTTCGGTGCGCGCGCGAACGAGGTCGGCTACTGCTTCCGCTTGCGCCAGGTCCAGCTTTCCGTTGAGGAAAGCGCGCAGGGTGAACTCGCCGGGCTGGGCAAGGCGTGCCCCATGCTGCAGGGTGAGCCTGAGTACACGCCGGAGCAAAACCATGCCTCCATGACAGCTGAACTCCACCACGTCTTCACCCGTATAGCTGCGCGGAGCGCGAAAAGCGAGCAACAGCGCGCGGTCGAGGTGCTCACCGGTATCAGGGTCTACAATCGCGCCAGCGTAGATGCGGTGACTTTGGATCTGCGCCGGCAGGGGAGTGAACAGTCGTCGAGCTATCTCCAGTGCTTGTGCGCCGCTGACTCGCACGATACCGATACCGCCTTCACCGGGCGGGGTAGCAATCGCGGAGATAGTATCGGTGGATGGAAGCATCATGTAACCGGCACAACCTGCCCTCTTTCCCCTTTCTATACGAGAGAAGGGAGAACTCGCCTCTCCTTGTAGCAGAGGAATCGGGGCTAAGGTTTGCACAAAATGGCGGAGCGGGTGGGATTCGAACCCACGAGGCACGTTTTGCGCGCCCACACGCTCTCCAGGCGTGCGCCTTAGACCGCTCGGCCACCGCTCCTCGCAAGGCAATTATATCACAACGGGCAAGGGGTATCAAGGGCGGGAGAAGGTGACTGGAAAAACGAGGTAATGAAACAGTCTGGATCTTCACATAGCCTGGTCCACAGAGGCGGGCGATGCGTGAGGCTTCTCTTGATGGAAATCGGGGGACATCCTGGAAGGAAATCCGCCTTTGCGGAGGTCACCCAGAGCGATAGCGAAGGGTCTCGTAGATTCTCCACTGCGTTCGGCATGATAAGCACTGGAGGGTCGCGCTCCGTCGCGACCACTCAAACTGGACGGCTCGGCAGAAGCCTCGCCCTCCACCGCTTTTGTCACCCTGAGCGGAGCGAAGGGTCTTAGATGCTTCGCTTCGCTCAGCATGACAGGGGAAACGGCTCGGCGGAAGCCTCGCCTTCCACTCCTTTTGTCACCCTGAGCGGAGCGAAGGGTCTCAGATGCTTCGCCTTCGGCTCAGCACGACACGGAAAGAGGAGATGCTTCGCTGAAGCACAGCGCAGAGTCTCAGCGTAATCCCTTTGGTGTAAACGAGGTGCCGCACCCGCAGGACCGTTCTGCGTTGGGGTTGCTAAAAGTAAACCCTGCGAGCAGGTTCTGGAAGGAGTAATCGATCACGGTACCTTCCAGAAACCGCCTGCTCTTGCGGTCAATGACAACAGGCAAACCTTCCACTTCATACAGATCGTCTTTTTCGGTAACCCTGGTATCCACGTCCAGTACGTAGGAAAGCCCAGAGCACCCTCCGGCGCGTACTCCGACACGGATGCGCACGTCTGGTGCGTTGCCGTGCTTTGCCAGCACTGCTCGCAACCGCTTCAGCGCGTTTTCGGTGAATTGCACAGGGCAGGTAGTGGCGTCCGTCATCGTGTTCCTCCTGCTATTCCCAGATACCCAGCTCCATTTTGGCTTCCTCGCTACAGTGAATACGCGGGTCCCAGCGCGGCTGCCAGACGAGCTGCACGTAAGTCTCCTTCACGAAGGGCAGCTCCGACAGCCTGTCGCGAATCATCTCCTCCAACATGGGACCGATGGGGCATCCCGGGCTGGTGAGGGTCATCGTGATGAGCACGTTGCCCTCGTCGTCCATATCGATGCCATACACCAATCCCAGGTTGATGATGTCAATGCCCAGTTCAGGGTCGTACACGGTCATCAACCGTTCGCGAATCTGCGCTTCCTGTTCCGTAGTTAGAGCCATCGTCGACTCTCCATATACTGTTGTTGGAATATTCTACCATCCTTTGGCATCTGTCATTCTGGGCGAAGCGAAGAGTCTGAGATGCTTCGCTGACGCTCAGCATGACAAGGGAAGGAACGCCCCATACAGTCATTCTGAGCGAAGCGAAGAATCCCTGAGATGCCTCGCTATCGCTCCGCATGACAGAAACATGGCTCAGTGGAAGCTTCTCCTCCCACTCCT
>JANWYZ010000337.1 GCA_025054895.1 bacterium
TCTATCGCCTCCAAAATCAACGGTGCAGGGGCTGGCGTCACCGCTTCGGTGGCGACGGTGAATGAGAACGGCGCGACGCGCTATCGCCTGCAAATTACCGGAGCCAGCACGCCTGCGTTCACCGATGACGAACATATTTTAGAGACGCTTGGCATCCTGAAGGCGGGCTACGGCAACGAACTGGTACAGGCAAAGGACGCACAGTTCAAAATAGACAACATGAGCCTGACCAGCAGCTCCAACGTACTGACAAACATTGTGCAGGGTGTTACTATTACCTTAATGGACGCGGACGCCGCCAACCCAAAGAAGACCACCATCACCATCACTCGCGATACAGGGAGCATCAAGAACGCCATTCAGGGATTTGTCAAGGCTTACAATGAGACACTGGACCTGATTAGGAAGTATGATTATTTTGACACAGAGACCTTCGAGACAGGACCTCTTTTTGGCAACACCACCGTCAACGCGCTCATGGCAGATTTGATGGCTGTAGTTTCCGATACGGTGGCGGGCGCGCCGTCCGAAATGAGTATGCTGGCGCAGGTAGGCATCACTCTGGACCCAACCGGCTCAGGAAAGCTGGTACTGAAGGAGTCGGTGCTGGAAGATGCGCTCAACAACCGACTGGGCGATGTAGAAAGGTTGTTTCGGGTGATGGGTTCCACCAGCGACCCACGCCTGACGTACGTGATAGCCACCAGTAAAACCAGAGCCACTGGCGTTCCTCTTACAGTGAACGTCAGTCAGGTTGCCACGCAGGCACAGGCGGTGGCATCAGTAGCACAGAACCAGTCAAGCTCAGCAACAGAAAGGCTGACTTTCAGCGGCACGCTGTTTGGCAATAACGAGTACTCCATTACCCTGAATGCAGGCAACACCATCGACGATACCGTCGCCCAGATTAACGCCGATGCTACACTGTCGCGTTATCTGGTGGCGTCCAAAGACAGCGCCGGGCGATTGGTTTTAACTTCCAAGCAGTACGGCTCGAAGGCGGCGTTCACGGTGGTCAGCGACCAGACTGCTGCCAGTAACAATAGCGGCATCGGCACGACCGCCATCTCGGTACAGGGTCAGGATGTGGCGGGAACCATCAACGGCGAGCCTGCCACCGGCGATGGACAGTTTCTCACTGGCAACTCAGGCAACGCAACTACCGATGGGTTGCAGATACGGGTTACCGCTACTGCGCCGGGCGTTATCGGTACCGTAACGGTCACGCGCGGAATCGCCGACCGTGTGTTCCAGCTGATACAACGGTTCACCGATTCGGTCAACGGTGCTTTGACTGAGGAGTCCAAAACGGTACAACAACAGATAGATGAGATCAAGCAACGCATTTCGGCGTTCGACGAAGCGATGCAGCGCAGAGCGCAAGACCTGCGTGCACAGTTTACACGCATGGAAACCGCCTTAAACAAAATGCGCAGCGAGGCGCAACGTCTTGCTGCCATTATGGGACAAGCCAACTTGCTGAGCAATTTAGGCGCATAAAGAGAGGGTAAGAGAGGTATGGCGTTGACAAGCCCGTACGATGTGTACCAGCGTACGCAGGTGGATACCGCTTCGCCTGCCAGGCTGGTGGTGATGCTGTACGATGGGGCGATCCGTTTCCTCAGACAGGGACAGGCTGCTATGCAGCAGGGGGACCGCGAGAAGCAAAACCATTATCTCGTTCGAGCACAGCGTATCATTGCGGAGCTGGCAAGCTCTCTAAATATGGAAGAAGGTGGGGAAATCGCAGTAAACTTGATGGCGCTGTACCAGTTCATGCACGAACAGCTGGTGCTGGCGAACCTGCAAGACGATGTGGACAAGGTGCAAAAGGTTCGCCAAATGCTGGAGAGTCTGCGCGAGGCGTGGACGCAGGTGGAAATCGCAGCGCGCGAGTCGATTACCCTGACGCAGGCAACAGGCGCGGAGACACCCCATGCTGCTTGAACAGGACGGCTACTGGCAGAAGTGGTTGGCGATGCATACCGAGCGCCTCAGAGCGCTCTGTGCTCTGCAAGAAGAGTCCATCCGCCAACAGGACTGGGAAACGCTAAACCAGCTCACTGTAGAGAAGGAACAGATTCTGGAGGCGTTGTGGCAATGTCCGCCAGCGCAGCTACCTCCAGAAGTGTTACAGCTTGTGCAAGAACTGTGGCTCATCAACCAACAATTACAGCAGATGATGGAAGAACATGCCACCGCACTGCGAGCGGATATGGCTCGCCTCCACCGTGCCCGAGATACCCTGCAACGCTATCGCACGGATGTTTCTCCTGGCAGTGTTGAGGACCGTGCAGCGTGACCCGCTTGATATGCAGGATATGACACGTGTGCGTTTTTTTGCTGGGCGATCTTCCAAGCAGCAAACAGAGCCGATCCTTTACGAGCAGTACGGTGTTCAGTAGTGGATTTCCAATTGGACTACAGCGGCGTTGCTGCGATGTCATTCTAAACAGAGCGAAGAATTCCGTTTGCTTGAGACAGGGATGCTTCGCTTGCGCTCAGCATGACAGCATTGGA
>JANWYZ010000338.1 GCA_025054895.1 bacterium
TCCGGTAATTCATCCAGACTGGTACTGCGTAACCATTTCCCGAATCTGGTTAGACGCAGCTCGTCTGGCAAAAGTTCGCCGCTCGCATCACGCCGGTCAGTCATGGTGCGAAACTTAAGTATCACGAAAGGCTTACCGTGTAGTCCGGGGCGTATCTGGCGAAATAGCACAGGCTTGCCCATCATGGCACGCACTAGTACCGCGATTAGCAGCATCAGGGGAGCGGTGAGTATGATACCTATGCCTGCGCCAAGTATGTCTATCAAGCGTTTTAGAAGGAGCGAGCGCATCGGCTACTCTCCATCGAGTGAGATGTTCCTCTTTCCTAACAGGGACACGTACTCCTCATACAACGCCTGCCAGAGTAACTCCTGTCGAAAGTGCTTCAGCACTCGTTCCCTCCCTGCCTTGCCATGTCGCTGACGCAGTTCAGGTTCTTCCAGATAGCGGCGGATGGCGTGTTGTAGAGCAGCAGCATCCGCTGGCGGAACCATCAGGGCGGTTTGCCCATCTTCTACCGCGTCCCGACAGCCGGGGATGTCCGTTACTACCACAGGCAGTTCCATCGCCGCAGCCTCCAGAGGGGTGTTGGGGAACCCCTCGCGGTAGGAAGGTAGCACCAGCAGATGCATAATGGCGTAGTAAAGAGCAACGTCGCTCAACCAGCCGGTAATATGCACGCGGGGATCGCTCTCCAGCAACCTGCGCACTTCCATCGGCACGGGGTCTTGCTCCTCATATTCGCCCACGAGTAGCAGGTGCGCCTGAGGGTAATCGTCGCGCAGACGACGCCATGCCTCTGTCAGTTCCACTATGCCCTTATCCCGCACGATCCTGCCTACGTAACCGATCACCAGTCCGTTTTCGGGAATGCCTAGCTGGTGTCGCAAAAGCCGTTTCTGCTGTTCAAGGAAGCGGCTTGGATTGAATCGTCCTTCGGCGTCCACTCCCTGACCACTTCCCGCTCCCAGCACTTTGACCTTCTCCGCAGAGCACAAGCCGTCTTCAACCGCTACCTGCCGAATGGATTGACTAACGCACAGCACCTGGTGCGCCAGTCTGCACGCAACCTTCTCGCTCCGGCGCAGGAGACGCCGTTTCATACCAGATGCTGCAAGGTGGGGTAGCCCCCGAATGTGGTATATGCGCACTGGCACGCGGCAGAGCCATGCCGCTACAGTTCCCAATAGCCCGCCCTTCGGCGTATGTGCGTGAACGATGTGCGGGCGAACTCGATGTAGTATCCGGCAGATACGCGCCAGCGCAAGCATGTCCTGTACAGGAGTGATACGGCGGTGCATCGCTACGGGGTAAGCATCTACCTGTTCTCTTTGCGCGAACTGTTGTAGCAGCTCTCCGGGCGAGGTGATGACGCTGACATGCAAGCCCCTTGCTTGCATATACGCCACCTGCCCCCGAAAGAAGTTCAGGAAGAGCGGCGAGGTGGCGATATGCACGAGTTTTATCATCCCTGCTGGACTATCTGGGTGCCTTTCCGGTTCAGCATCTCGCGGTACAGGTCTTCCCACTGTTGCACAACACGCTCCATGCTGTAATTTTCCACGATATACTGCCTGCCTGCCGTTCCCATCTGCAGGCGTTCGTGTTCGTCCATGTCCATCATGCGACGCATCGCTTCGGCTAAAGCGTTCGGGTTACGTGCGGGCACAACAAAGCCAGTAGTGCCCTCCACCACTATCTCGCGATTACCACCCACGTCTGTGGTAACAGCAGGCAGCCCGGTGGCGTGAGCCTCGAGCAAAACGTTGGGCAAGCCCTCGCGCGAGGAAGACATCACATACGCATCTGCCGCGTTCATCAACTGCGGTATGTCATGTCTGATGCCCAGAAACCTCACGCGACTTTGTATCCCAAGCGAATGCGCCATCTTCTCCATCTCACCGCGCAGCGCGCCATCGCCAGCAAGCAACAGCATGCAGTTTGAATAGTTTTTCGCAACCTCCGCAAAGGCAGTGAGCATGGTTGGATAATCCTTCGGCGGTTCGAACCGTCCTACCGCCAGCCAGACGAACCTGTGCTGCACGTCCAGTTCTGTTCGTAAATGTGCTCGTGCCTCGGTATCGGGACAAAAAACAGCGGTGTCCACACCGTTAGGGATATATCGCATTTTGTGGGCAGAAACAGCCCCTGCGTTTACGTAACGCTCAGCCCCCACTCGGCAGACGTGCGTAGTGATGTCGCACAATGGGTCGGTAATGCGGTAGAGAACCTCGCGCAGGCGGCTGCCTTCAGAGACACTGCGTATACTGCAGATGAGTGCGGGTATAGAAGCCAGCAGGCGCGTGGTACGTGCCAACAGGTTCGCCTGGACCATATAGCTGTGTACAATGTGCGGTTTCCACAGCCGGACGTAACGGGCTAACCGCACGATAGCGCGAGGGTCAGGCACTTTCCTCCGCAGGTTCAGCGTAGCAACGGGGACACCAGCAACTTCCATCTCGTGCACATACGCTTTAGGGGATAGCAAGGTCACTACCCGAATCTCCC
>JANWYZ010000339.1 GCA_025054895.1 bacterium
ATGACAGGAGAATACCGCCGCATCCCTCCAAAAGGCTCGCCAGCAGATTTGCTCCCTGTTGTATCATACTTGTTTACCAGAACAAACAGGGCGCACGACCGCTACAGAGGCTTGTCTTACACCCTTATCGGTTGAACGAGCCGTCCATCGCGCAGGGAGTACACGCGGTCGGCGTCGGCGAGCATCTCGGGGTCGTGCGTCACCACTACCACCGCGCCCCGCTCGCGATACGCCGCCAGCAGGCGGATGACCGCGTGTCCGTTGATGTGGTCCAGCGAGGCAGTGGGTTCGTCGGCGAAGATAATCTGAGGCTGATGCACCATTGCCCGCACCACACATACTCTTTGCCTCTCACCGCCCGACAGCTTGTGCGGATAGCGGTTGGCAAGAGGCGATAGCCCTAACTGTTCAAACAGAGAGAGCGCACGCTCGTACGCCTCGCGGTCATTCGGAACCGCTACCAGCACGTTCTCCAGCGCAGTCAGATACGGCAACAGGTACGGTTGCTGGAACACGAAGCCGAACTCGCGCCGGCGCAGACGCATCCGCTCGCGCTCGCTCAGCAGGTGAATCACCTGGTTGCGATAGCGCACCTCGCCGCTGGTGGGTACTTTCAGTCCGCTCATCAGGTAGAGCAGGCTGCTCTTGCCCGAGCCCGACGGTCCCATGATGCCCACGAACTCGCCCTGCCGCACCTCGATGGACACGCGGTCTACCGCCAGCACCGTGCGGTCTGCTTCGCGATACGCCAGCGTCACCTCGTCCGTCCACAGCATCGCCTTACACCTTCCGCTCGATCACCAGCACCGGGTCCATCGCCAGCAGACGCGGCCCCACTGAGATCGCCGCAAACACCAGCACCGCTATGGGTACGGGAATAGTGTACTTGTATGCCTGCCAGTCCATTGGTTGTAGCAGCATCCCGCGCGGCTCAAACACCCACCAGTACAGCCCCCACAGAATGCCCATGCTGAGTAGCACGCCTACTGTCCAGCCCAGCGCTACCAGCAGAGAGGTCTCACGCACCACCCGCCACAGCAACATGCCCCGTGTGTAGCCCATCGCCGCCAGCAGAGCGACCTCGGGCCGCCGCTGCATGACGAAGATCTTGGAGAGCATGCCCATCATGATAGCAATCACCAGCACCACAATGGCGATGACGATGTTCATAATCAGGTAGAGGTTGCGCAGGGAAGAACGCAGCTCGCGCACCAGCTGCCCGTAGGTGAACAGGCGCACCTGACGCTTGTCCAGCGCATTGCTCAGTCGCCTGTCCAGCTCCGGTTGCTGTTCGGGTGTGGGCGCGGCGACCACCATCTCCTCCAGCGGCGGGAAATAGTTCTTCTGTACGAACTCTTTAGAGATGACCGCAAACCAGTTCTCGCCGTCCAGCAGTCCCACCAGCTTCACCGGCACGGGCGCGAAGCTATCCTCGATGTTGGGCGCAAGCACCACGTCACCCAGTTTGAGGTTGCGATTGCGCGCGATACCCATCGACAACGCACACGCCGCCTCGCCCTCACGGGGCAACCTGCCTTCCACCAGCCTCATGCGCGTTAGCTGCAACATCTGCGGCATCTCCTCTTGTGTCAAGCCGAACAGCACGAAGGGAAACTTGCCGAAGATGGTGTGAATGTTGGTGAAGCAGACGCTGATGCGGTATATCTGCTTCGCCAGCGGTTCGGCGCGGATCGCCATCTCGGCGCGAGGGTCTACCTGATTGCCATTGCGTGGAACCGCCACCAGAAAGTACCGGTTGTAGCCGTACACGGTGAGCACGGTGAGGTCGATACTGCGGATGATGGTGACCACCGTGCCGATAAGCACCACCGACAGCACAATAACCAGAGCCACCGGCGCGGTGCGCGACAGGTTGCGCCGAAAAAAGAGCCACGCGGAAAGCGGGTTGGCGGCGGAAACAGGCGGGATGCTTTCCTTCTTCTCTATCGTGTGCATATCTCCAGTATACTTGAGGAAAGGGGAGCGAAATCAAGAGAGGCTGAGGGTGTTTGAATTTATCCTTTTACAGACATCTGTCCTTGTGGGGAGGGCAAGTGTGTGGGCGGCTCACCGGCAGGTTTTCCCTCCACCCGCTCTGGAGGGCGAGGCTCCTGCCGAGCCGAAGACGAAGTATCTTCCGCAGTGGGAGGGTGAGAACCGTTGCTCCACTCAGGGAGACCACGAGACGAGGCTGGCTGAGGACGATCCGAAAATCATCACTGCACAGAGTATGAAGTGGATGCGCGGAGAGGACTCCAACCATGTTGAAATCCTGGCGCGCATCCACTGCTTGGTGAATGTACTCAGTCAGGTCGCACGACTCGCGCTCCCCCGTAGACGTCCCCCGCCCCGCCTGCTGGAGGTGTGGGCTGAGCGGGCGTCGCAGGCTGGAAAAACTCCGGACCCAGCACCGGCGGATTGCTCGTCTGCGGAGGCGCCCAGACGTATCGGTAGCCAAGGTAGCCTACGATGACCAGCACGACGAGAATGACGATGACCGCGACGCT
>JANWYZ010000033.1:0-5688 GCA_025054895.1 bacterium
GAATGGGCGTATAGTGGTCTAGCGGACTGCCAGGCACGGTTTGCGGGAGTGCAGCGCGTAGACGCCCGGACGGTAGCGTGGAAGATTTACGACCCCAGGGACATTTACATGTTCCCAAGCGAGTCGTGGCAGCCTGGCACAGCGTACGAAGCAAATGGGCGAACAGCCCGTCATGAGTCCACTGCACAGACGAACCGCTGAGGGCGCAGAGGGTGTCGTCTCTCGCTCGGCGAACTCTGCGGTCTCTGCGTTGAGATACTTGCTTTGGGGGAAACAAGCATTGAAATGACCTTTCTGGAGGTGTCACATGCTTCGCGCAGGCGGGTTGGGCTATACCCTGCTTCTGCTGATGTTCCTGGCGGATTGTGCCGCGGCAAGGGTTATACGGGTACAAAACGCCGCTCAGCTTCGTCAGGCGGTGCGCAATGCTCGCCCCGGAGATACTATTCTGCTCGCGCCGGGCGAATACGAGGGTGACCTGTATTTCGAAAACATACATGGTGAGCCGGGCAAACCCATCGTGATTGCGGGGGAGGACCCGCGCAACCCACCCGTCATTCGCGGAGGCGGCGAGTGTTTGCATCTCAGTAAGGCTTCGCACCTCGAACTGCGCAACATGGTGCTGGTGGGCGCGCGGCATAACGGGCTGAATATCGACGACGGCGGTCAGTATGATTCGCCGAGCCATCACATCGTGCTCAAGAGTTTGACGGTGCGCGACATCGGGCCTGAAGGCAACTGCGACGGCATCAAGCTCTCTGGCGTCACCGACTTCCGTGTAGAAGAGTGTAGCGTAGAACGCTGGGGCGATGGCGGGCAGGGCATCGACATGGTGGGCTGTCATCGCGGAGTGATTCAGCGATGCACCCTGCGTTTTACAGACGATAAAGGCTACGGAGTTCAGGCGAAGGGCGGGTGTACAGACATTATCGTGCGCCGGTGTCGCTTTGAGCACGCGGGGGCGCGCGCCATGCAAATCGGCGGCAGCACCGGCTTGCAGTTCTTTCGCCCCCCGCTGAAACCCGGCGGCGAGCACGCTGAGGCGCGGAACATCACCGTAGAGGGATGCACGTTCATCGGTTCAACGGCGGCGGTCAGCTTCGTGGGGGTAGACGGTGCAGTCGTACGATTCAACACCATCTACCGCCCCAAACGCTGGGCAATCCGCATCCTGCAGGAGACGCGCGCCGAAGGTTTTGTAGCCTGTCGAAACGGGCGCTTCACTGATAACCTGATTGTGTTCCGCTCTGGCGAGTGGTTTGAAGGAGGCGTGAATATCGGACCCTTCACAGCTCCACAGACCTTTACTTTCGGGCGCAACTGGTGGTATTGTGAAGATGCGCCGGAGCGAAGCAAACCCGCGCTTCCGGTGTCTGAGAAAGAGGGAATATACGGTGTGAACCCGCGCCTGCGCGCGCCAGAAAAAGGCGACCTCTCGGTCGAAGCAATTAGCCCGGCGCGGCGCGTAGGGGCGCACGCTTTACCCTCGCGGCACAGGTAGGGAAGAGATGCCAACACGTTTCAACGAGGCGCTACTCGCGCAACGCTTTGGCGAAATCCGATGTCAGGTTGTTGACAACGCGCGGGTTTATCAGATAATTCGTGATGGGATTGACGACTGGGATGCGTTCATAGAGAACGTGCGGAGGTTCATACAACAGGGATACCATGCGTAAACATATCGCACGGAAAGGAAAAGAGCACGTTCGACAGACCCTGCGTGACCAGTTGATGCAGCGCGAAGAGGTGCTTTTCGCGTACCTGTTTGGCTCCTTCACGCTGGAAGGTAGCTTTGATGATGTCGATGTGGCAGTGTATGTAACGCCCGAAGCCCTTCATCGGACGGACGCGCTGAGGTTATCCTTTAGCCTTGCGGACATCCTGGAGCGCGCGGTCGGGCTACCAGTAGATGTGGTTATTCTGAACACCGCGCCCCTGTCGTTACAATAGATAGACCGCTGGGCAGAGCAGTTTCTGCATGCCCTTCGGCTACCCTATGGCAGGCTGCTGCAAGCCGTTCGTGAACCCGCGTCTGGCGAGGTTACGCCCTTCGACTATTTTGCCCAGTTGCTTCGTCCGCTCCGCGCTCCCCTTCTCACCTCGTACCTCAACCTTCGCGCCCGCCGTCGGCTGATGATAGCACATCTGTTGCTGCGCGTGTACTGGTTGCAGCACGGCAACTACCCCGATACCCTCCATGCGCTCAAGCTGGATGAACTGATTATAGACCCCTTCAGCGGAAAGGAGCTGGTCTACAAGCGCGAGGGCGAGCGATACCGTCTGTACAGCGTCGGGCAGGACGGCAAAGACGACGGCGGTCGCCTCCCTCAACCTGGCGAGTATCCAGAGGAAGGAGATACGCTGCCGCGCGACTTGTTCCTGACAGGGCGAGGATGGCGGTAACCCACAGCAGCTTAGCAGCGTCCAAAAGGTACCTTTCTCCAGAGGAGGTACACGATGAGGCATCTGGCGTGGCTGGTTTTAGCGGCTCTTGCCATAGCGTTGCCTGTAGAGGCGCAAAAGTTTGTTCGGTTTCAACAGGCTGTGCGGTGGCAGGTGGTGCCCGAACTGCGTGTGGTGGAACCGGGTAAGCCGGTGGTGTTCATTCTGGAAGTGCACAACGTAAGCGGCGCTCCCATCGAACTGCGTTTCTCTTCGGGCAAGCAGTACGACGTTCTGGTGTATAAGCAGGGCGAGTGGAGCGAGCGATGGCGGTGGAGCAGGGACAAGGCGTTTACAATGGCGTTTACCTCCATCAGGCTAAACTTCGGCGAAGTCAAACGGTTCCGTGTGGAATGGGACCAGAGAGATAACGAAGGCAGACAGGTTCCTCCAGGCAACTATCGTGTGGAAGCGATACTACCTCTGATAAACCCGCACGGAAGACGCGATGATCTGAAAGCTTCCGCTGTATTCAGCATCCGGTTGCCGCGGCGCTCTGGTGCGAGGACCGAAAACAGGTATTATAGTGAGGCGAGGCAAATATACCAGCCTCGCCCCCTCCAGAACTAGACCGCTCCGCTATTTCTTACTTCGGTGTCGCTTCAGCGCGTACAACGCAATGGGTGCTGCGCCAGAGGCGAACAACACGAGCGCGCTGGCATCCGGTATCGCTGGCGAACCCTGAGAGGTGACGCCACCCGGCTGGCGGTTCGGCGCACCGTCACGCCTTCCTAGCGATTGCGCGTCCACCGTTCGCCAAGCCAGCAACACCCCTGCCGCGGCTGCGAACAAAATCCATCGTTTCATCAAAATCTCTCCTTCCATAACCTACCACCATTATATACTGCAAATTCCGTACCACTCAAGGGCTTTTTGGGGGTTTTGTAAGAAAAAAACATTGGTTTTTTTGCCATCTTTACCATAAATCTCGCAAACTGCGGGATTTTTACCATCTCCGGTGATACATCACCCACTCCAGGACCAGTACAGCCAGCAGTAATGCTGCCAGCCACTGCCACCACTCACGCCGGGCGAGTACTTTGCGCAAACCGGCAGGGGTGGTTGCTTCCGCTCGTGAGGTGTGTGGATACACTGCCATATCCGTCTCTTCGCGTTGGGCCAAGTTCACTGCAAACTGGTAACCCGTGTCTGGACATCGGTAGATACCCGTTTGCCATGTATCCTCAAAGGGGGCAACTCCATCTTGCACACTCACTGTCGCAGTCTTGCCATCGGGCAGGTGTACGGTCACCTTCTCGCGCTCGTCAGGTACAGGGATTACCGCTAAACCGCCTGCCGGTATAAGCCCGCGCTCCGCACCTTCTGAAGGCGCGGTTAGCCAGCGCAAGGAGTTCAACATCATCACGGGAAAGGCTACCCGCAGCGGCAAGTCGGTAGCCGCCACGTCAAAGGTGATAAGCAACCATCGCCTGTCAGGTTTCTGAAAAGCAACCATCACCGCCCCTTCGCTGACCTCCGCCAGCGTCTCCGTCCCCGCCTGGGGCAGAACAGGCGTAACCTTGCTCAGTCGGACCGAAGCAAGGTCTACATAACGCATGACGGGGTGTGTGTGATGCCAGTCCACCACCGCGCTGTTCTCGACAGGTTGTAGAGGCACTACCGGAAACCACTTGGGAATAACGCCGAGCAACACAGCGTGACCAGCGGGCGGAGATGCTGGTTCGATGCTATCGTAAACCACCACGTCGTAATTGGCGAATGCCTCTGCGGTGGGAGCAGCGGTGGTTTTCTCGACCATCGTGCGCGGATCAAGGTTCAGCGCGGTCTCCAGAAAAAGATTGCCTCTACTCACCAGCAACACCTTCAGGTAGCGCACAGGATGTAACACCGCATACGCCGTGTTGTCGCAGGCAAGAGCATCGCGCGTATCCACACGAATGTTCAGAGCCTCCGGTTGGACGCCGGGAGTCAGCTGCCGGAATACGACAGGGGTCTCCGATTTGGGGGGTACGGTAACCTCCTGTGCATCAATCAGGCTGTTGTTGCGCCAGAGCTCAACAGTGTAACGTCTTTCTCGTTGGGCGTTATGCCGTATTGCCACAAAGAGGTCAAACCTTCCCGGTGCGTCGCGGTGCTCGCGCAGGTCCACCGCCACGATGCCCGCGTTTTCGGCGCGAGATCCCACCGTATGGTATCGCAGGCGTGCTCTGCCTGTGTCGATGTCCCGCGGTTCAGGAAAGCCGCCATCGGTGAACACCTCGATTGTTGGAGCAGCGAACGGAGTAAGGATTGCCGATGCCAGCGCGAGCGACTCGGCGATGTTCGCGCCGGTCTCTGCGGGTTGTGCGTTTTGCAGAGCGCGTAACAGCTCAGAGCGATTGTAGGTTAATCCACACAGCACACGCGGTCGCGCCCCTGCCAACACAATCGCTGCCTGATCGCCCACAGGCATTTTCTGGATGTACTCGCGAGCCAGCGACCTGGCTTGCTCAAAGCGATTGGGCGACACATCGGTCGCCAGCATGCTTGCGCTGCCGTCCAGCACCAGCACGTGCGCCTCGCCAGAGTACACCCACGCACGGCTGTATGGTTGCGCCACTCCCAACACGAGCAGCAGAGCTGCTAACAGCTGTAGCAACAGGAGCCAGTGCTTACGCAATCGTTGCCAGGGCACGTTTGCCTGAAAATCTTGTAGCACCTGCGTCCACAGCAAGATGGCAGGCACCTCCACGCGTCGACGGCGCAGGCGCAAAATGTAGAGGGCGAGAATTGCTCCACCGACGGGTAGAAACCAGAGCAGATTCCACGCCGCGAGAAACCTCATGCGAGCAACCTCCTTGTGCGCATCTCACGCAGTACAAAGGTTTCCATCGGCTGTGCAGTATCTGCCAGCAGGTAGGCGCCGCCAAAATGCCCACACAGCGCAGCGGCTTCGCTACACATCCGGTGTAGTGCATTCTGGTACAGGTTCAGGGCGGAGGCGGACAGACTGACTTCGCGCATTTCGCCTGTTTCGCTATCCACCAGCAGCAAATCGCCCATCAGGTCGGGGCGAAGCTCCTGCGGGCTGAGAGTGTGGATGAGGGTCAGCTCGTGGCGGCGAGACAGGAGAATACGCAGGGCGTTGTTCCACTCTTCATCCATCAGGTCGGTCAGTAAGTATACCGCTCCACGATGCTTCCACTCGCTCACTACTTGCCGTGCTGATTGCGACAGCAGTGCGCTTCGCGCTTCAGGTGGATCGCCCAGGAAGGTCAGCAGAGGAACCAGCGATTGTTTACCTCG
>JANWYZ010000033.1:5698-9758 GCA_025054895.1 bacterium
ACAGGGCGCATCCAGGAAACGCTACCGTCCACAATCAGCCCCACCCCGACGCGATGGAAGCGACACAGCGCCACATAACCGATGGCGGCAGCCACCTGCAGGGCGAACAGCAGTTTGGTCGGCTGTCCGAAGCGCATGGAACGGCTGCAGTCCACCAGCAACAACACGTAGATGTCCTCCTCCTCCACGTATTGCTTCAGGTAGAGGCGATCTAATCTGCCGTATGCTTTCCAATCCACGTAACGCAGGTCGTCGCCGGGGGAGTACTCACGGAAGTCAGCAAACTCTACACTGTAGCCGCGCTTCGGCGAGCGGTGTTCGCCCTTCCACTGCCCCGGCAGAGGACGCCGTACCAGCAATTGCAGACGCTGGAGGCGCTGTAGGAAAGACGCCTCCAGCAACGGGTTCGCGGAAAAGGGGGTCATTTGCGTTTGGCAAGAGCCTTCTTCACTGTTGCCTCGAACTGAGCAAAGGTGTGATCACCCAGCATCCTGGCGAAAGGCTTGCCGTTACGGTCGTAGACTATGGTATATGGTATCGCGCCCGGCCAGTCGCGGTCTACGGCGTTAATAAACTTCTCCGAATCGCCCGGCTTCTTGATGAAGGCGGGCATCTTTGCCTTTTGTTCTTGCAGGAACTGCGCCACCTTTGGCTCGTTCTCGACATCGTCTACGGAGATGACGATGACCTCGACGCCCCGGCTACGGTAGTTGTTATACAGTTTGACCAGCGCCGGAAACTCCGCCCGGCAGGGGGCGCACCAGGTCGCCCACAAGTTGACGACAACCACCTTGCCTTTGCGTTTTGCCAGCTCCTTCTGGAAGCCTTCGCCGTCCAGACGAGGCACGCTGACGGCGGCTTGCGCCAACAACGCCGCGCCCAGCAGGAGAGCAACCCACACCAGCTTGCGTGTGACCACCGGTCTTACCTCACTCTCTTAATTGTGCATCCGAAAGCTTTCGTTTCGGCGCGTGGCGGGTTCTTCCCTGCGAGAAGGGCGTCCAGCGTGATGCGCAGGTCGTGCGAGGTGATATTTGCCGGGTTTTGGCTGTCGTCTATTCGCCCGTGGTAGCGCAACACGCCCTTCGAATCCATTACGAAGATTTCAGGAGTGAACTGCGCATTAAACCGGTCGGCGATTTTGTTGCCCTCGTCTTTCAGGACAGGGAAAGGAAAGCCGTGCTGCTTGGCGTGCGCGGCGACCTCTTGCGCAGGTTCGATCACGTTCGAATTGATGCCCACAAAGCGCACCCCTTTCGGAGTGTATTCCTGAGCGATGACGCGCATTCGCTCGTTATAGTCGTTCGAAACGGGGCATCTCGTGGCGATAAACATCACCACGGTTGCCTTTTGCTTGCGGTCGCCGTATACCGACTCCATTTTGCCATTATCGGCGCGGGGCAGCCGGAAGTCGGGAATAGATTGTCCGATCTTCGCCTGCCAGTTGGCAGGAGCGGGGTCGCCCTGTTTTTGTTGTAACAGCGCGAGTATCTGGTCGCCATGCGCGTTGACGTTTACATCAGTGATGACCTGCGCAATCTGACCGGTGGGGCTGATGATAAAAGTAACGCGCTGCGCCAGTCCCGCTGGCATCAACACGCCGTACTGCCTCGCCACCTTGCCTCCTACATCCGCCAGCAGCGAGAAGTTCAACCCCTCCTTGTCGCAGAATGCACGTTTGGACTTGACGTCCTGCACGCTGATACCAAATACCTGTACGCCCATTTGCTTCAACTCGGTCATTTTATCGCGCAGGGAGCGCGCCTCCAGCGTACAGCCTGGCGTCATATCCGCCGGATAGAAGGCGAGCACCACCGTTTTTCCGCGATATGTTGAAAGCCGATGCTGTTTACCGTCCTGGTCGGGCAAGGTGAAATCAGGGGCGCGCTGCCCTTGCGGTAGTGGCTCAGCGAACAGGTTGCCCGTGAACCAGAGTACGCCGACGATCATTCCTGTCAGCACCACCATACCTGCCATAACCTTTTGCCAGCGTTTCATGCAACCTCCTCCTCTCACTGTACAGTGCTTATCTCTCCATACGATGAGCAAAGACAAGCAGGTTCCTGCCCATACGTGGGCAGGAAACACAGGGGCAGCCCTGCGCTGGCACAAAAAGGCTGCCGCATGGGGCGACGACCTGGTGTGACCTCGTTCTACAGGAAACTATCCGCTCCGCGACCAGGACCGAAGGTGTAAGAAAAAAGGGCGTTGAGCCGTAGGGTTTGGGCGGACGCGACGGAGCGCGACCCTCCAGTGGCACGCGCATCCTGCGCGTGGTTCATGGGCGAGACGCCCATGCCACATCAGAACGCCTTCAGGTCGCGACGGAGTGCGACCCTCCAGTAATGTCATGCTGAGCGCAGCGAAGCATCTGAGACCCTTCGCTAACGCTCAGGGTGACAGAGGGGTTGGAGGGCGAGGCTCTTGCCGAGCCGTTGGGTTTTTCATGGTTGC
Source organism: bacterium (assembly GCA_025054895.1). Lineage (GTDB taxonomy): Bacteria > Armatimonadota > HRBIN16 > HRBIN16 > HRBIN16 > HRBIN16. The sequence continues at coordinate 8,153 of JANWYZ010000033.1, forward strand.
GACAGAGCGCGACCCTCCAATAATGTCATGCTGAGCGCAAGCGAAGCATCTCTTGATCCCCCCTCGCTAACGCTCAGGGTGACAACGGGCGATCAGGGTAACCTCCGCAAAGGCGGATTTGTCGTCTTCATATTTCCATTGAGGGGAACCTTCATGCGGCGCACGCCTCCGCGGATCAGGCTACGTCACGAGCCAAACTGTTCCATTACCCCCATTTTCCCAACACCCTCGTCGGAGCTTGACAAACCGTTGCCAAGCGGTTAGCATACTCGTAGAGACATCTGGACGGAACGGAGAGGTATGACGGAACAGCCGCGCCACGCGCCCAAACTGGTGCTGATTGACGGACACAGCTTGCTGTATCGCGCCTTCTATGCCACGCGCCCGCTCTCTACCACCGACGGACGCCCCACGAATGCCATTTACGGCTTCGCGGGCATGCTATGGCAAATACTGGAGGACGAGTCTCCCGATGCCATCGTGGTGGCTCTTGATACCGCTGCGCCCACCTTCCGCCATGAGCAGTTTACCGACTATAAAGCACACCGCCCCGAGACCGCTGAAAGTTTTTATGTGCAGGTTCCCGCCGCGCGCGACCTGGTGGAGGCGATGGGCATCCCCGTTGTTGCGCTGGAGGGCTACGAAGCGGACGATGTGTTAGGCACACTGACACACCGCGCCCGTGAGCAGGGCTATCATGTGCTGATCGTTACGGGCGACCAGGACGCCCTGCAGCTGGTAGACGAGGGCGCGTACGTGCTCATGCCACAAAAGGGTATGGGGCAAACGGTGCGCTACGATGAACAGACAGTGCGCGAGCGATTCGGTTTAGAGCCGTCGCAGCTGCCTGACTTCAAAGCGCTCAAAGGCGATCCGTCGGACAACATCCCTGGCGTGCCCGGTATCGGCGACAAAAAGGCGGCGGCGTTGCTGAGGCAGTTTGGTAGCGTGGAAAACTTGCTGGAGCGTCTGCACGAGGTGGAAGATTCCAAACTGCGTGCTGCATTAGAACAGCACCGCGAGCGGATCCCGCAATACAAACGACTGGCGACCATCGTGCGCGATGCGCCTGTGCCTGCGGTACCACCTCGCTGGCAACCAACCGCCGAGCATTTCGCTCGCCTGCAACAGGTGCTGGAGAGCCTGGAGTTCCGCTCTTTCCTGCGCCGACTACCAGAGCTGCGTGCAAAGTGGCTGAAGAGCGAAACGCCGACGCTCCCGCTGGAGACGCCTGCTGAGGTGCGTACGGTGGGCGTAAAGTGGAGCATCGCGCGTACCGAGGATGAAGTGCATCGCTTGGTGCAACAGTGCCTGCAAACGCCAAAGCTCGGCATACGTGCGCTGGTTCAGGGTGCTCATGTAATGGGGTTGCAAGTTGCTGGTGTGGGAATAGCCCTTTCGCGCGAGAAGGCGGTATATGTGCCCGGCAGAGCGGCTGGGGCTTCCCTGTTTGACGAAGGGGGCTACAGCCTGGTTGACCTGCTCGCGCCGCTTTGGGAAAGCGAGGCAGTAGCGAAAGTGGGTTACAGTATCAAACCACTGCAGACGGCGATCATCCGCTCGAACGTACAGCCCCGACAGTTCGTCTTCGACGCGATGCTGGCAG
>JANWYZ010000033.1:9768-17286 GCA_025054895.1 bacterium
TCGGGGCGAAGCAGCTACCCGCTTCCCGACCTGGTGCAGGACTATCTTGGTGAGAAGCTCCCTGCAGCCGATACTACCGGTGAAAGCGGTCTCGCCGCCACCGTATGCGCGGAAGCCGCTGCCTGCTTGCGACTGGAGCAGGTGATGAACCAGCAAGTAGCGGCTATCGGCTGTGCGGATGTACTGCACCGCATCGAGATGCCGCTCTCCGAAGTGCTGGCGCGAATGGAGTTGGCGGGGGTGGCGGTGGATGTAGATTACCTGCATCAGCTGTCAGATGTGCTGGAAGGTCTATTGCGCACCAAAGAGGGCGAGATTTACACCTTGGCGGGCGAGCCGTTCAATATCTCCTCACCCAAGCAGCTGGGGCAGATTCTGTTCGATAAACTCAAATTGCCAGCAGGCAAGAAAACACGTACCGGCGCCTACTCTACCGATGCCGAGGTATTAGAGCAACTGGCGGTAGAACACCCGATATGTCGCAGCATCCTCGAATACCGCGAGCTGAGCAAGCTGAAGTCCACCTACGCCGACGTACTGCCTCGTCTGGTGCATCCATCCACCGGGCGTATCCACACCTCGTTCAACCAGACGGTGGCAGCGACAGGACGCCTTTCCAGTAGCGAGCCCAACCTGCAGAACATTCCCATCCGGAGCGAGGCGGGCAGGCAGATACGCCGCGCTTTTGTCGCCGCGCCGGGCAACAGGTTGCTGGCGGCGGATTATTCACAGATAGAGCTGCGTCTACTGGCGCACGTGAGCGGAGACGAAAGGCTATTGCAGGCGTTTGCCGAGGACCGGGATATCCATGCGGCAACCGCTATGCTGTTGTTCGGCGTGCCAGCGGACGGGGTGACTCCGGAGCTGCGCCGCAAGGCGAAGACGGTGAACTTTGCGGTGTTGTATGGCATGAGCGACTACGGTTTGTCGCAGGAGTTGGGAATGCCTGTGCAGGAGGCGCGCGCCTTCATCGAGAACTATTTCCGCCAGTTGCCTGGTGTGCGTCGCTACATCGACCAGACACTGAGTTTCGCGCGTGAGCACGGCTTCGTAACCACCCTGTATGGCAGGAGGCGTTACGTGCCTGAGATTAACCATGCGAATCGCAATGTGCGTCAGGCGGCAGAACGCGCAGCCATCAACTCGCCCTTACAGGGAACCGCTGCCGATATCATCAAGCTGGCGATGATTGAGCTCGACCGTCGCCTGCGCCGAGAAGGCTGGAAGGCGAGCATGGTGCTGCAGGTGCATGACGAACTGGTGCTCGACGCCCCTTCGGAAGAGATACCCGTGCTGGCGAACCTGCTGCGGGAGTGTATGTCTGGAGTAGCCAGCCTGCGTGTACCGCTGAGAGTGGAGGTAGAAGTGGGTGATAACTGGGCAGAGATGGAGAAGTTTGTGTTGTAAAAGCAGGAAACCACATACTCGGCGGTAAAACCTATAGCGCGCGTCTGCGCCGCGAATACACAGGGAGTACTTAGCATTATGCCGGAAGAGTTGATCGAAGATTCAGCAATACCGACAGAACAGGTTCCTCTGGAAACACCCGCGCCGGAGTCCGCCTCCGAAGTGGATGAGTTTGCTCGCGCCGTGCAGGAGATGAGCGTGGAGGAGCTGGAACGCGCCACCCGTACGGTGCGCAAAGGGCAATTGCTTCGCGGGACGGTCGTACATGTGGACGAAAACGGGGTGCTGGTGGATATCGGCACGAAGTCAGAGGGAATTATTCCGCCCAACGAACTCACTCGTCTGCCCAACCAGCTGCCGGAGGAGGTAGTACAGGTGGGGCAGGAGATTGACGTGGTGGTACTCAAGCCGGAGACCGAAGAGGGGCAGGTCATCCTGTCCAAGAAACGTGCCGACTACGAGGTGACGTGGAATCGTCTCGAGGAGGCGAAGCAGGCAAACGAGACGCTTCAGGGCACGGTCACCGAACGGGTAAAAGGCGGCTTGATGGTAGACGTAGGCGTACGTGGTTTCGTACCCGCGTCGCAAGTCGGCACAAGCCGTTCGCCTCTGCCAGATAGCGCGCTGGAGAAGTACGTGGGGCAAACCATCCCGCTGAAGGTGCTGGAAGTGGACAAAGCGCGTAAGAAAGTGGTGCTATCGCATCGGCAGGCAGAGGTAGAGCGTCGTGAACAGGCACGTCAACAAGCCTTCGCTGGCATCCAGGAGGGACAGGTGATCGAAGGCACGGTGCGTCGTATCGTGGACTACGGCGCGTTTATCGACCTGGGCGGTATCGATGGCTTGCTGCACATCAGCGAGATTTCGTGGAAGCGCATCAAACACCCCTCAAACGTGCTGCGCGAAGGCGAGCGCGTACGCGTGCAGGTGCTGCGCGTAGATGCCGCTACCCGCAAAGTGTCGTTGGGCATGAAGCAGCTGATCCCTGACCCCTGGCTGGAGGTAGAAAAGCAGTACCAGATAGGGCAGGTGGTAAAAGGCAGGGTGGCGCGCCTGGCGCCTTTTGGCGCGATTGTGGACTTGCCAGGCGACCTGGAAGCCACCATCCCCCTGTCAGAGCTGTCCACACGACGGGTGCGTAGCCCAGCAGAGGTGGTTCAAGAGGGGCAAGAAGTAGAGGCGCTGGTAGTGCAGATTGTTCCAGCCGAACACCGGATGGTATTGAGCCTGCGCCGCCTGCAAAAGCAACGTGAGGAACAGGAGAACCAGCAGGTTAAGGAGCAATACGGCAGCACCAGTCCGCGAGGCTTCACCATTGGTGAAGTGGTGGGCAGGAGCTTCGGTATTGAAACGGAAGCGGGCGAGCCGTCGTCAAATAATGAGGTGGAAAAACAGACGCCGGCGGAGTAGCCATGTTGGTCGCCGTTACCGGCGGTATTGCCGAAGGCAAAAGCACCGTAGCGCGCTGGTTTGAAGAGTGGGGAGCGCACAGCCTCAGTCTGGACCGTATAGCCCGCATGCTGAGCGCACCATACGAAGCACTTTGGCAAGCCATCATCGCGGAGTTCGGGCAGGGATACCTGTTACCCAACGGCGAACTGGATCGCAGGAAGTTGGGGGAGGCGGTTTTTGCCGATAGCAACTTGCGCCGACGGTTGAACCGCATCAGCCACCCCCTTATCCTGCAACAGATGCATCGGCAAATTGACGAAATCCGCAGGCGAGAGCCGAACGCCGTGCTGATAGTGGAAGTGCCTCTACTGATAGAATGCGCTCTGTACTACTGTTTTGATCGGATAGTGGTAGTGGAAGCAGGGGAATGGATACAGCGTGCTCGCCTTGCGGCAAGTGGGTTGAGTGAAGAGGAGGTAGCAAGTCGCCTTGCTTCACAGCTCCCCACCCGTGTGAAGAGGATTTTCGCCGATTGGGTCGTATGGAATCGTGAACATCTGGAACAAGCTCGCGAGCAAAGTTGGCGCGTCTGGCAGGAGTTGCAGCAGGAAATCGCGAAATAGTGGTGTAAACTACTGTGCGAGTTGTTGACAAGCCGTGAGGGTGTTCTTATAATCTTGCAGGAAACCGAGAGTGGTTGGTGAACGATATTGGTGACCTTATGTAAACGGTAAGCACCTAAGACGTGAGGAGGAAGGAACAGCATTGAGAGGCGCTAAAGGTCGGGTGTCGCCCGTGTTGCGGGCGTGGACGTTGTTGCTGTGGGCTACGGTCGCTGCGATATACCTGAGCCAGTCATCGGCTTTGGCGCAGCCAAAACCCCGAGTTCCCCGTTTCCCCATTGTTGGAAGTCCTGATCGCGCACCGGTGGACCTCAAGCGCGATTGGGATATGCTGAAGGGGCGAGGCACTCCGGAGCAGACCACGAACCTGACGAACTCTCCTGCGGATGAACTGGGGCCCGTGTGGTCAGGCGATGACCGGTTCATCTACTTCTACTCGAACCGCGTCAGCGCAACCAACGGCGCAAGAGGGACGAACTATCATATCTACACGATGAGCCCCGACGGCACAGGTATCCGCCAGATTACCACCGAGGCGGGGGACCAGATTGAACCTGCGCTCTCCGTCAACCAGAACCGGCTCGCTTACGTGGCGCGAGCCTCTGCAACAGCGCCTTATCACCTGTTCGTGCGCAACCTCGTTACCGGCGCGGTGCTGAGCCTCACACGCGAGCGGACCGACCTTCCCTTCACCGAGGTGCGTCAGCCTACCTGGTCGCCCAGTGGACTCGAAGTGGCTTTCGCGGGCAAGGTAGGTAGCGTCTACCATATCTTCGTCATCAACGTAGATACTGGCGTTATCCGTCAGGTCACTGCCGGCAACTGCAACGATATGGAGCCAGCTTGGTCGCCGGACGGAAGCCTCATCGCGTTTACCTCTGACCGCACAGACGCCGCCGGAACCAGTGCGAAGCCCAGTACAGACATCTGGACCGTGACCGCTTACTCGCTGGATCCCGGCTCTGCGGTGGTGCGCCGTGTAACTAATTTCTCCGCTGGTGGCGTGCAGAGTTCTAATAAACAGGCGACATGGAGCCTGCGCGAGCTGCCTCGCTTTATCACCGGCGCAACCCGTCCCATCCTGTGGCTGGCTTTCGCTTCCAACCGGCAGGATACGAACAGCGACGGCACTGCCGACGCAGTGGGAAGCACTTTTGATATCTATTTCATGGATGCTACTGTGCTGCCCGACGGCTCCGGGCTGCAAACGGTGGAACCCACCGCGCAGATTTACCACATCGATGCGCGTGACCCCGCCTACAGCTTTGATGAAGAGATGCCCACCTGGTCGCAGTTTACCACCGCCATCAAACTGGCGCACGTCAGCAACCGTACCGGCAACTGGGACATCTTCTCGACATCAGTGGTAGACTTGACTGCGCCCTCGCTGGAAAAGGTAGACGTTAATACCAACGAGATTGTGCAGGTGACGCCCCGTGTGTCCTTGCCGGGCACCACCGTACGCATCCGCGCGAAGGTGCGCGACCTGGAAAGCGGTGTAGCGGCGGTGTACGCCCAGATTAAGGACCCTGACAGTAGGTATCAGGACGCGCTGGGCGTTGAGCATAAAGTGTACTTCAACGGTGGTCCAATCACTGCAGAAGGCAGCTCGCTCATTTTGACGCTGCTTCCCTATGAATTCGAATGTCAACCCATCGACCCAGCAACCAACACATACGTCACCTTGAGCGGTACTATGCCCGGCAGACCGACGCTGCTGGCAACGCGCTTCGCATATCCGCCGCAGATGTACGAACCGGGGGTGGACGACTTCAGCGCGTTCAGCGGCGCAGCGCGTCCTCCCAAGAGCCACTGGTTGCGGTTGTGGGATGACGGTCCGGCCTCTCAGGGAGGGCATGAGCCGGACGGCGAAGTAGCGGGTGATGGCATCTATACCAACACCTGGGCAACGCCGGCGAACAACCCCAGCGACTGGTATCTGGACATCATTGCCTACGACCGGGCTGTGAACCCGTTCCGCCCCACGCAGCAGTCTAACTGGAAGATTTACGATAACGTGTGGGGGTTTTCTACGAAGCCTTTCAGCGGATCCAGCAAGGTGCTGTTTGTCTCAGACTACACGCTGGGGCAGAAGTTTTTCCAGGGCAGGTTCGCTATTAACTTTGCTCTGGACAATGTGTTCTTCACCTACTGGGGCACGGAGTCGTGGCTAACCGACATCGACCTCAACTATCTGCCGTGGACAGGCTCTTATCTGTCCAGCTCGACGGATACGGAACCCAAGCCAGTGCAGGATACATGGAATACGCTGGGCGTGGGGTCGTATGGAACGCGCCAGCCGACCGGCGCTCGCTGGCCGAACCTTGCCTTCTGGTCGAGCGACTCCTTAGTGACCGACTCGCAGAACTACGATATTTGGCGTATCCTGTGCCGTGGTCCGGTGCCGCAGTCGGTATACCTTGCGTATCTGCCCCGGCGTGAACAGCAGCCAAGCCCCTCTAACCCACGAGGGGCAACGCAGACGGTGCTTGTGGCAGACCGTTGTATTGTCTGGGCAGCGCCCTACGCAGGAAATGTCTGGGCAGGTAGCGGTACCATTACCGACCTGAACACCCAGCGCGACCTGACGCAGTTTGTGGCGCAGGGCGGTCGCCTGTTCGTTTTCGGTCAGGACATCGGCTGGGCGTTGACGCTTGACGGCACGCAGGCGAACGCCTTCTTCAGCACGGTGTTGAGGGCTCAGTATGTCAACGACCAGCATCCGTCTCTGGACCCCTTGAACCGGAATAGCCTGTCGGGTACGGACAGCCTGAGCTATCCATTTGCCCATACAACGTGGGATGAGCATAACTACTACGAAATCACCAGTAACGGACTGGTATACGACCCACCATGGAGGTCTTCGCCTCGTCATCTGCAGCCGGGACCTGATGAGAACAATCTGTATTTCAACGATGGCGCACCGAACCAGCGGTACGTGGATGCGGTCAGCCCGATAGCGCCGGCGCGAACTGAACTCAGCTTTGAGGACAACACTCAGGGGCTTATCTACTGGTTTGACGCAGGCGCCGGTGGGAAGGTAGTGTATGGGAGCTTCGGGCTCGAGGGGCTGAACCGACACTACTACACTTTCGAGAATGTTGCCTATGGTCGTAACGTACGCGGCAAACTGATGCACAACATTATTTGCTGGCTGCGTACGGGCACCATTGTGGGCACAGTGCGCGATGTGGAAGGCGGGGCGCCCATCGAAGGCGCGCTGGTGCGAGCTATCTTCAGAGGGGGCAACGAACGCACCACCGGACCGCAAGTGGGCACGGCTTTCACTCGCAGAGACGGGAGCTTTAATATCGGCGGGCTCGACCCATCGGTGTATGAGGTTGTTGCCTCTGCGCCGGGATATACTGCCCAGAAGGTTACCCTGGCTGGTTTTCACGGCGGCGATTATGGCTCAACCAGCTTCTTGCTCACCAAAGCACAGCCCGGCATCCTCAAAGGTAAAGTTACCTATCCTGACGGTACCACACCGATTCAGGGTGCGCTGGTGACTGCGAAAGACGTACTGAACGGGCAGGAGTTTACCGCTCTCAGTGATGCGCAGGGCAACTACGTGATACCGCGCCTGCCTACCAGCGACTACGACGTGACCGCCACCAAAGCAGGCTTCTCGCCAGACCAGCCTCCGCAGCCAGTGCGCGTGAGCATTCCACCTGCAACTGAGGTAACTCAGGACTTCCGCCTGAAGCCTGCTCCGGGTAACGTAACTGGCACTGTCACCCGAGCCGATACGGGCGATCCCATTGCAGGGGCGCGCGTGGCAGTTCGACAGGGCACGCGGGAGATTGCCTCCGCCATTACCGACCAGAACGGGCAATACACCATTACCGGCGTGGACGGCGGAACCTATCAGGCGACCGCCTCGGCGGCTGGCTTCTCGTCGCAGACCAAGACCATTGTGGTGCAGTCCAACCAGACGATTACGGAGAACTTCCAGCTGGAGCCGGTGCCGCCAGGCAGCATCTCCGGTCTGGTTATCCGGCAGGGCGATCAGCAACCCGAAGCTGGTGTGGAAGTAGAGGTGGTCTCCAGTAACAAGACCTATCGCACCACCACCGGGCCCGCGCAAACTGAGGGC
>JANWYZ010000340.1 GCA_025054895.1 bacterium
CCATGCGAACCCAACGGCTCGGCAGGAGCCTCGCCCTCCAGCCCCCGTCGTTGTCACCCTGAGCGTTAGCGAAGGGTCTCAGATGCTTCGCCTTCGGCTCAGCATGACAAGTACAGGTAGAGATGCCTCGCTTGCGCTCACCATGGCAGAAAGAGCGCTGAACACAGTATATTCATAACAGAGCGACTTGGCTTATTATATCTAGCGTGTATATCATTATAACATGCTTACACGCCGTTGGCAACCGAATACGGGGTTTCGGAATAACTTGTTGAGCAACACAACAACGCACCCAAACTGCCCACCTTAACACAACTGCGCCAAACCCATCCTGTTCCACGCATTCACGGGAGCAGGCATACTGCTTACTGGGACAGCCGCAGCGGCAGCTAGGGGGTAAATGACGCCCCTCTCCCGAATGCTTCGAGAGAGGGGGCGAGGGTGAGGGGTTACGATCACATCGCCTTGTTCACGATGTCGCTGAGCGACACCACGCCCATCAGCCGGTGCTCGCCAATAACGGGCGCACGTGATAAGCCGGTGTTGGCAAGCAACCGCGCCACGTACTTCACGTCCAGATTGGGATTGACCACCACCAGCGGCTTAGACATAATCTCGTGTACCTGCACCGACTTCGGATCAAGACCTTTTGCTACTACCTTGTACACGATGTCGCGCTGGGTGATGATGCCATAGGCGTCTTCCTCGCTACGTCGCTCCACAATCAGCGAGCGCACGCTCTTCTGCTTCATCAGCGCGACTGCCTCCGCCACAGTGGCAGTTCCTTGAATGGTGACCAACTCGGTGGTCATGATGTCTTTCGCCTTCGGCATGGTAGTTCCCCCCTTTCGTGTGTGTACAACGCGCTGAACCGCACGATACGGGAAAGGCGACTTCCTCTGCTCAGGCGTGCTCTGCAAGTGGTCTAGCAAATCTATTATATCGCCTGGCGCCTCACTCCGCAACCGCTGGCTTGCTAAGGGACGACGTTCGGACTGCAGGGGACGCTCCCTGCCACATTGCCGTTCTAAGCGGAGTAAAGGTTCCTGTTGTCTCGTCACCCCGAGACGCTTCGCTTGCGCTCAGCATGACAGAGAAGGAGTCAATCAGCTACCGTGTTGGAGCCAATGCTGCAAAATCATAACTCAGCAGCGCGCCAGACGGGTTCATGAGGGTATACACATCGAAGCGTGGACTGTCTGGATGCGCTGAAGCGCCTCTCTCCAGCGTAGACTGTCCTGTCACTCCGATGCAGATACAACAGATACTGCGCTGACCATCCACCACGCCACCACTGCGCTCGCGACCACCATCATCATCGCTGCGGTTACGTAGGGCGCGCTCATACCCAGATGCCCGAAACTCCACCCACCCCATACAGGACCTGTCACCCGCGCCAGACTGCCCAAAGACTGTGTGACACCGAACACCTCACCACGCTGGTCGGCAGGAGCCAGTCTGGACAGCAAGCCGTTCAGGCTGGGCCCAGCGACACCGCCGCCTATCGCCATCAGCGCCAGCACTACCATCAACCAGCCTGTAGAGGGCATGAATGGCATCAGCAGCAGGGCGGGTACCTGTAGCAGATAACCGCCCAGCAGCAAACGCATCTCACCGAAACGTGCGCTGAGCTTGCCGATTAACCCGCCCTGCACCACCGCCCCCATGACGCCCAGATAGGCAAAGAGGTAACCGCACTCGCGCTGGTCTAAACCGTAGCGGTGCTTCGCCAGCAGCACGAAGGTCGATTCGAGGTTGGCAACGGCGAAAACAGCAGTAAACAACACCAGAACCAGCATCCCCACGTGGGGCAATGCCAGCACGCGCGGCAGATTGCGCAGGGGAAGCGTATACCAGCTGCCCAACCGCCGGCGTTTTTCCACCGGTAAGCTCTCAGGAAGGCGCAGAAATGCACTCAACCAGTTTGCCCCAGCCAGTAGGGCGCCCGCCACGCCAATCGCAAAGTTGCCTCCCCACCCGCCGAGTACACCGCCAACCGCAGGTCCCACAATGAACCCCACACCGAACGCCGCGCCAATCAGCCCCATCGCGCGGGTGCGCTCTTGCGGAAGAGTTACATCGGAAATGTATGCTTGCGCAGTCGACAGATTCGCCGCGGTGATACCCGCCAGCATCCGCGAAAAGAAAATAGTCCAGGCGTCCCGAGCCAGAGCAAACAGCACGTACGACACCGCCGACCCCGCAATGCTCACAAGCAATACCGGTCGTCGTCCTACCCTGTCGGACAACCTGCCCCAGAAGGGCGCGAACAGAAATTGCATCAGCGAGTAAACAGCCTGAATCAGCCCGATAAAGGCAGGAGTGGCATGAAAGGCGTCGGCGTAATACTGCAGCTGAGGAATAATCAGCCCAAAGCCAAGCAGGTCAAGGAAAACGGTAAAAGCAACCACCTGCCTTGCTGATTTCAATCGGTCAGGCACGATGCATATCCTCCTGCAGAGAGTGCAGCACGCTCCAATCGTACCCCAGAATCCTTAGC
>JANWYZ010000341.1 GCA_025054895.1 bacterium
GTACGTCGCACGGCGTGCCGATGATTGGATGTCGATGCCCCGTGTGCGCCTCTGATGACCCGCGCAATCAACGCGCTCGCCCCTGTATTTTGCTGGAGCTGCCACAAGGTAAGGTGCTCATAGACACCCCGCCCGAACTACGCCTGCAGTGCATCCGCTTTGGGGTGAATCGGGTCGACGCCGTGTTGTACACCCATGCACACGCCGACCACTTGTTCGGACTGGACGACATCCGCCGCTTCAACGAGTTGCAAGGGGGCGAGATACCCCTGTTCGCCGAGCATGCGGTATTGGAGACCATCCGTCGCGCTTTTGCTTACGTGTTCATGCCGACGCAGGCGGCAGGAGGCAAGCCCCTGTTGAACCTTCATCTGCTGGACGGACAGATAGAGCTTTGCGGAGCAACAATAGAGCCCCTGCGCGTCTATCACGGAGAGCTGCCCATCCTGGCTTTCCGCGTGGGCGGTTTTGCCTACGTCACCGACGTCTCGTACATCCCGGCGCAAACGGAAGAGCGTTTGCAGGGGCTGGAGTGGCTTTTTCTGGATGCGGTACGCTACGAACCGCATCCCACGCACTATTGCTTAGAGCAAGCGATAGAAGTGGTGAGGCGGCTAGAGCCTCGGCGGGCTGCCTTTGTGCACCTCTCGCACGACTACGACCATGAAGCCACAAATGCTCTGCTGCCCGAAGGGATGGAGCTGGCTTACGACGGTATGCGCGTAAGCTTCACGCTGTAACCGTGTGGCAGGCAAATGGGACACGAAAGGCGAACAGAATGTTGCCAATCCGCGAAAAGGGGAGAAGTACCGATGGAGTTCTTCAGCACCGTGCATTTCATTAGTGGACATCATCTGGATGTGATTATCGAGGCGGACGACCTCGAAGCCGCCGTGCAGTGGTGGCAGGAACAGCTCTCGCAAAATAAACCAGTGCTGGCCTGGCGAGGTTTCTCGCCCAAGCGACCAGTGGTGATCAATACGGAGAACGTTGCCTACGTGGATAGCATCGAGCGCGCCCGCCCCGAGACCGAATTGCGCCACCCAACGCCATTCGGCACGCTATAAGCTATTCCACCGTCACGCCGGGCTGTAGTTCGATAACCTCCAGTGCTTCAATATCACGGGTGAGCACGCGCAGTTCGTCTGGCGTTCCCGTAAGCGGTGGGAATGTGCGGTAGTGCATCGGGATTACTTTCTTGACGCCGAGCAAGCGCACCGCTACCGCCGCCTCGCGCGGATCCATCGTGAACAGTCCACCGATTGGTAGCATTGCCAGTTCGGGGCGATATATCTGCCCGATGAGCTGCATATCGCTGAACACCGCCGTATCGCCCGCATGGTAGAAGGTAAAACCGTCTTCGCACTTTACCACGAAGCCTGCCGGGTCGCCAAGATAGAGTATCTGCCCGTCGTCGCCCACGTGGGCGCTGGAGTGCACAGCGTGTACCATCGTGACTTCCAGTCCTGCCACCTTCACTGTGCCTCCCTTGTTCATACCAATCGTATTGGAGACCCCCTGCGCGCTCAGGTAGCTGGCGAGCTCGTAAATCGCCACTACCTGGGGGTTGAACCGTTTTGCCAACGATACCGCATCGCCGATATGGTCGCCGTGACCGTGTGTGAGCAACAGCACATCCAGTTTGGGTAGTTGCCTGGCGGAGTCCGGGCAAAGCGGGTTGCTCAGCCACGGGTCTATCGCTATGTGCGTGCCTGCAGGCGTGCGAATGAAAAAGCCGGAGTGTCCGAGCCACGTGATTTGTAGTGCTGGATGGATGCTCGCCATCTGTGCTCACCTCCTTTTTATTATGAGGTTCTGTACACGAAGGCGGTGCTCCTGCCGGGGGGAAAACTTCTTCGCGGAGCGAAAAGTTTGAGTAACCGAATATATCCAGTCGCCATTGTGGAGGAATGTCCTGATATGCGTTACGCAGCTGTTATCGCGGTGCTTCTGGTTGGCGCCCTGCCCGCGAAGGGACAATTGCCTTCTTTACAGAGCCTGACGCAACTGCGCGAGGAGATTACTCGACGCGAGTCCAGCAGCGACCCTGATTGGCGCAACGGTAATCGCGACGCCCGCCCTATCGAGCCCGGTGAGACGCTGGTGCTTGCCGACCTGAGGGGACCGGGTGAAATCACCCATATCTGGTGCACCGTTGCCGCCAGCGAGCCACAGTACTCGCGCCTGCTGGTACTGCGTATGTACTGGGATGGTGAGGAGCATCCATCGGTGGAGTGCCCGCTGGGCGACTTCTTTGGTCTGGGGCACGGCTGGGACGTGTCGTTCGACTCGTTGCCCGTTCGAGTAACCGCTCACGGCAGGGCGCGTAATAGCTGGTGGGTCATGCCCTTCCGCAAATCGGCGCGAATCACCATTACCAACGAGGGGCGCATCCGTGTCAGGTTGTTCTTTTACTACATCAACTGGCGCCAGCTGCCCAACCTGCCTGCCAATACCCCCTACTTCCACGCCATGTATCGCCAGGAGTT
>JANWYZ010000342.1 GCA_025054895.1 bacterium
CCTGTCATGCTGAGCTGCAGGCGAAGCATCTCCCTTCTTGTCATGCTGAGCGCCAGTGAAGGGGCTCTACGCCACTGCAAAGACAAGACTCTTCGCTTCGCTCAGAATGACTGCGTTGGTCGCGACGGAGCGCGACCCTCCAGTTGCTGTCATGCTGAGCCGAAGGCGAAGCATCTTACTCTTTGCCTGTCATGCTGAACAGTGGCACGGCGTACTCACGTGCGCAACCGGCGTCAAACGCCGTCCAGCGGTAGTAGTCTCTGGCGAGACGTATCATAGCTGCCGTCCCGGCATCATTGTGGGAAAGGGCAAAAGCCATGCGAGCCTCAAGAGGGTGCAAAATCGGCTGTTTGACTGCTGTGCTGGTCATGGTGGTTGCTGTTGCGCTGGCGGTGCGCTGGTGGACCGCTCCGATTGACATTCCTCGCCCGCAACGCCCACCCGAACCCGCCGATAACCCGTACGATGTGTACCGCTCTCTCGCAGTGTACACTTCTCAGATATTCCAGAGCGACCCGATGCTCTCCTACGCCGAACGAGAGCTGTTTCCGTTGCACCAGACGGCACATCTGGAGCATCCGGAGCTGGTGCACTATCTGTTAAGGCAGCTACAACCTGTGCGTCTGGAGTATCGTCGTCACTTACACAAACCCTGCGTGGTTATTATGGAATATACCTACTCATGGCGTTTCCCTGAACTGGCTGAGTTCCGCAGATGGGCAAGCATTGAAGCACTGGATATCGCCGCGTCAGCACAGGAAGGCGACTTCGCTCGCGCAGTGGACGACTATCGCACCGTGTTGCTGCTTGCGGAACAGGTCCGCAATGGTGGCAATCTCATACATTACTTCACCGGCGCAGCGATGCAGGCAGCGGTCAACAGAGAAATGAGCCAGATACTCCGCGTGCTTCCTGCAGAGCAGTGCGACAAGCTGGTAGAAGCGACGCGCGAGTGGCAAAGGTACTATGTTGCACCCGTACAGGTGGTGAAGGTAGAACGCGATTTCTTCCTGAACGTGCTCCACGACTTGCGCGAAGGCAAGTACGAGGCCGTGCGCTTGCTTGCCGAGTACCGCTCTTTCGCTCGCTGGAACCCCAGGTGGCTGAACCTGCGCCGCGCAGCTCACGAGGGAGCGAGGTACTTCCAGCAAGTAGAACAGCAATTGTGCAAACCCATCAACCAGCAAAAACACATAGAAGAACCCAATCATCCAGTAGCGCGGACCATGGCACCACTACCCGGTGCGACGCTGCGCCGAACAGGCTATACAGAAAGCCGCATCCGTATGCTCGCCTGCGCTGCTGCTGTGCGTGCTTATCGGTTGCGACGGGGCTCCTATCCCCATACCCTGAGCGAAGCAGGTGTAGCTGACTTGAATCGTGACCCCTTTACAGGCGGAGGGTTTGTATACAAACCCTCCGAAAGGGGATTTTTGCTTTACAGTGTCGGCGAAGACGGCGTGGATGACGGAGGCAAGCGCGCTCCCGAGCGATGGAGCGGCAAAGGCGATGTGACGCTGATACCATTCTATGCAAGGCACCTCGACGCTCATACTGCGCCAGGCGAGCCTGTATGGCTGCGATAAAGTGCCCTTGTCATACGCCACTTGTTGTGATATACTAAAATCGATACATGTAGTATATCAAAATAGCGAGATATGCGCACCTCAGTGCAATCTCGTTTAGTGTGAAAGCCTGAGGTGCGGACGAGGGGATAAGCGAGGGAAAATCCGCAGCGAAGACGCTGCCGAACATAGATGTTGTACTGCTGCAGGGGGACTTTGTTGCGCCCAGAGCCTGCGGCATTCCCCTTCGCCCCCGACTGTTACCACAACAAACAGACGGAGGAGCAGATACGATGCATTTCACAAAACCATCTCCGCCCTCGGATGACAAACGATGGCGCATTGTGGAAGCCACGATGCGTCGGCATGGGTACGACTCGCACGCGCTGATAGAGACCTTGCACTCCGTGCAACAGACTTTCGGCTATCTGGATACGGAGGCGTTGCGATACGTGGCGAGGGCTTTGCGTGTACCGCTAAGCAAGGTATACGGGGCAGCCACCTTCTATCACTTCTTCACCCTGAAACCCCAGGGCGAGCACACTTGCGTGGTGTGCATGGGAACTGCCTGCTACATTAAGGGCGCGCCGCAAGTGGCAGCAGCTATCTCCGAAAAGTACCAGATTCAGCCAGGCGAAACTACGTCGGATGGCAAACTGTCGTTGCTAACCGCTCGCTGTATCGGCGCGTGCGGACTGGCGCCGGCGGTGGTGTTCGACGGAGAAGTGGCTGGCAAAGTGACGCCGGAAGACGCGCTACAACGGATAGGGAGGTGGATTGACCAATGACGCCAGAAGAACTGCGCAAGCTGGCAGAGGCGCACGAGGAGGCTCGCCCCGAGCCAAAACACCGCATCAAGATATGTGTGGCGGCGGGCTGTTTGTCTGCGGGCAGCGACCGTGTACAGCAGGCTTTGCAAA
>JANWYZ010000343.1 GCA_025054895.1 bacterium
TCAAAAGAGGAGCGGCTTGAGACGCAAATTCGAAACCGGTACTATCGGCGGCGCCGCCACAACGTTATACCAGCTACGCCCATAGCCAGCGCCATCAAGCTGGACGGCTCAGGTACAGGCGCTGCTCCATAGAACGCCATGTAGCTGGGTATCAGGTCGTCGCTCACGTGCCCGTACAGGTCGCCGTCAGAAGCCACCTGCAGCACGCGGGCGCGCGCCGCTGGGTCGTTCCACTGCCCCACTATTCCAAAGTAGCGCACAGGGTTGCCAAAGGCATTTATCTGATATGCATACACGTCGCCGTTTACCAGGTCCATCACGAGCGACAGCCAGGCTTTGTCCACTCCGGCGAAGGTGGGGGTATCCAACCAGAAACCCTGCGTTACTACACCTGCCCAGCCAGGTTGAGCCGGGCTATAGCGTGGCGTTACCTCGTCCCAGAACCACACGTTGTCTGTCTGCCAACCGCTTCGCGCGCGGTCGAAGTAGAAGTCGAAGCGGAAGAAGGCATAATGCACACGGCTTGGATCAAAGGGAGAGTAGCCGTGGAAGATGAAGGGGAAAAGCGAATTGACTGGCTGCGTCAGATCGTCAGTAGGTTGCCAGCCAGTAGGTTGTCCTGGGAAGGTCAGGCTGTAGGCGTAGAACTGTTTGTGCTTCGGCGCAGAGGCATACAGTGGAGCACTGGGGTCGTCGACGCTACCAGCGCCATCGTACCGCTGCGTTGGGTCGCCGGTACTTCCAAAGAAGAAGACCGGAGGCTGAGCCAGCGCGGTTGCAGAAAGCACCAGCGACGCGATTACCACTGTCCACCACACGCGCAAGTTGCGGTAAAGAGCCATAGAGGTTCTCCTTTCTAACCTGCGAGAGATTGAGTCCAGCTATATTCTAACATACCAGAGAGTAGTAGCGTCAAGAGTACTCTCCTGTGTGTAGGAGAACACCTCGCGCTCTGCGAATACAGAAGCGCCGGAGGCTGGCGTATGCACTCAGGAGTAGAAGACAGACTGCACCGTGTTCTGGAAAGACTAAACGACTACCGCGGCGTCATCGCGCTGGTAGTGGTCTTCGTGCTAGGCACTGTCTTCAGCCCGCGAGCGCTGGACACAGGATTGCCCGTCTTTCTGTCGTGGCAAACCCAGCTGGCTATCCTGTATGAGTACTCTGAGTACGGCTTGCTGGCGACGGGCATGACGCTGGTCATCCTCACGGGGGGGATTGACCTGTCAGTGGGCTCTGTGCTGGGGCTGAGCGCGGTGCTCTTCTCCCTGCTTACTATTGGCTATGGTTGGGAGATTGCGCCAGCCGTCGCAGTGGTGTTGCTAACAGGGGTATGTTGTGGGCTAATCAACGGCGCTCTCATCGCTCGTTTCAAGATGCAGCCGTTCGTGGCGACCTTAGCGATGATGACAGCGGCGCGCGGCGCCGCGAAATTGATAGCAGGAGGTATCAAGGTACAGCCCGGCGGTCAACCCTGGTACGTAATGCAAGAGGGCACACCGCCTTTTTTTCTATGGATGACCTCTGCGCTACCCGGTATTGGCGTCCAGCCCTCTACGCTTATTTTTCTGCTGTGTATCCTGGTCATGGCGACGCTGGTGCGCTACACCTCGTACGGCAGGTGGCTCTACGCCATCGGCGGTAATGAGGAGGCGGCGCGCTTGAGCGGTATCCGCGTGGGGGCGGTGAAGGTGCTTACCTATGCCCTGTGTAGCATGTTCGCCGCAATGGCAGGAGTGTTGAACGCCTGCCGACAGGACCTGGGCGATACCGAAGCAGGCATGACCTACGAGCTGGATGCCATCGCGGCAGTGGTTATCGGCGGAACCAGCCTGATGGGCGGACGTGGAGGCATGATGTTCACCCTCATCGGCGTGCTCATCATGGCGTACATCAATAAAATCCTCAGTCTGAACGCGGTGGAGCTCGCGCCGCGCATGGTGATTCAGGGCATCATCATCACCATCGCTGTACTCATCCAGCAAAAGAGAGGGAGGACGTGATGAGACGAATCGTACTCGCACTGGCGTTTGTCGCGCTGCTAGTCTGCGCAGGGTGTGGTAAGAGGGAGCAGCAGACAACACAGACGACGCAAACAGAAAGCAGGAAAAAGTGGACAATCGGCATGTCGCAGTGCAACTTAGGCGAGCCGTGGCGCGTACAGATGAACAAGGACATCGAGGAAGCCGCCAGACAACATGCGGACGAGATCGAGGTTATTTTCAAGGACGCCCAGAACAAGACGGAGGTGCAGCAGGCGCAGGTGCGCGAGTTCATCCAGCTCGGCGTGGACCTGCTGATTATCAGTCCGAAGGAAGCGCGCCCGCTTACCAAACCTGTCGCGGAAGCTTACCAGAAAGGCATTCCCGTCATAGTGCTGGACCGCAAGGTGGAAGGCGACCAGTACACCTGCTTCATCGGCGCGGATAATGTGAAAATCGGGCGCGAGGCGG
>JANWYZ010000344.1 GCA_025054895.1 bacterium
GGCAGGAGTGCTGACCACCAACCCGAAGGCGAAAGTGCTGGTAGGCTACACAGGCAACTGGACAGATACCGCTAAAGGCAAGGAACTCGCCCTGTCGCAATTCGAGAGGGGAGCAGATATCGTCTATCATGCCTCCGGTCAATGCGGACTGGGGGTTATCGAGGTGGCGAAGGAACGCGGCAAGGGGCACTTCGCCATCGGTGTGGACTCAGACCAGGACTACATTGCGCCCGGCTTCGTATTAACCAGCATGATTAAGGGTGTGGATAACGCGGTGTTCGAGGTGTGTAAGTCGGTAGTGGAGGGCACGTTCCAGCCCGGCACGCGCGAGTTTGGCGTGAAGGAAAACGGCGTTGGCCTCAGCCCGATGCAGTACACGAAGCAACTCGTGCCGAAAGAGGTGCTGGATAAGATAGACGCCCTCCGCCAGATGATAGCCGACGGCAAGATGAAGGTTCCGCAGAGCGAAGAGGAGTTGAAGGGATTCCAGCCGCCAGCTTTGCCGTAGCGGAGACAAACAATGACTGCACCCCGTTACCTGCCACACTATACCTACTCCGACTATGTGCAGTGGGAGGGGCGATGGGAGATCATCGACGGCATCCCATTCGCCATGAGCCCTCAGCCCTCGTTCCGCCACCAGCGCATTTCAAACCGTATCGCCTCAGAGCTGGAACGCGCTCTGGAAGGCTGCCAGCACTGTCGGGCGGTGCTGCCAGTAGACTGGAAAATCTCCGAAGATACGGTAGTGCAATCCGATAACATGGTGGTCTGCGGCGAGGTGACCGCCGAAGCGTATCTGGACAAACCGCCCGTGCTCATCTTCGAGATACTTTCGCCCTCCACTGAGCAAAAGGACCGCGTGGTGAAAGCGGAACTTTATGCCTCGCAGGGAGTCAAATATTACGTGCTGGTAAACCCCGACCTGCTGCAAGCGGAAGTGATGGAGCTGCAGGGAGAGCAGTACCGACTACAGGCGACGCTACAGGAAGGGACCTGGCGGTTTGACCTGGGCGAATGCCAGATAGAGCTGGACTTCGGTCGGCTGTGGAGGATATGAGAGCCTTAACCGAATCTTATCACAAAAGGCGTATAATAACGATGGCAGAACGTTCTGCAGAGGCGATGAAGCATGATTGTAGAAGCACGCAACGATACGGTCAACCTGCTGGGCGCGTTGACCAAAAACCACTGGCAGACGATTAAAGCGGCGGCGAACCTGCTGCTGAAGCGCAACCCTGCAGGTATCATCATTAACTGCGCAGGCATCACCGAGTGCACCGAGGAGGGCGCAGAGACCTTTGCCGATGCGCAGTCTTATATCCAGAAGCACGGTGCGCGCATCGTGTTGTGCGACATTCCCGAGCATGTGATGGAAGTGCTCCGCCGGGTGCCTGGGGTGCGTTCACAGCTGCCCGTCGCTTGTACGATGGCGCAGGCGCGCGCTTCGCTGGGACTGCCCAGCGCATACGAAACCGCGGAGGCTTCCTCGGAGAAAATCGTCCTGCTGCCCATCTGGGAGGGAATGAACGCGCCATACGCTGCGCAACACGCCCTGCATTTCACCAAAGATCAACATGCGGTGCTACACATCGTTTATATCCTGCTCGTGCCCCAGAAACTGGCTCTCACCACCCCCATGCCCGAACAGGAAGAACGCGCATACCGCACGCTAGGTGAAATCGAGGAAATGGCACGGCGCGCCCGGGTAAGGGTAGAAAAGCGGGTGGAACGTTGTCGCGACCTGGCGCGAGGCATTGTCACCGCGGCGGAGCAGGAGAGAGCAAGCCAGCTGATTTTGGGCGTTACGCCCGGCGACGCAGCAACGGCAAACGGTTTGCTGAGCACCGTACTGCAAAAAGCACCCTGCGAAGTGCTGGTCGTGCGTGCCCCGGCGACTGTCGGGCAAAGAGTATAAAGAGCCTCACCTGACGACAGGGCTGCACTGCTATCTCGTTCGCTCGCAGAGTTTGCTCTGGAGAAGAGCCTAAGTCTCGTCTTGCCAGCAGGAATCGTCTGCGTCTGCACAAAACACATGTGCAAATACCTGCAGACGAGGCGCAACGATGTCGCATACCGGTATTCTTTTGGTGGTAGCAGCCCTATTGCTTGCGATGCTCAGTGCACACGCGGATACTATCCCTGAGGACTTCCCCCGCTTCCACGTTCCGGGGCAGCAGAAGCCGATGGACGCCCTGCGGCGCCTGTTCTGGTTACACTACCCGGGCGCAGGACCAAAGGCGACGTTGTGGGACGAATGGCTGTCGCTGGCGTCGCTTTGGCCAGCAGTGGATACCGGCGGTTATGCCGATTCCTTCCGCCAGCAGTGGCGACAGACACTGAGTATGCGCGTTATCGACGCGGATGGCTATGTCGCCACACATCAGC
>JANWYZ010000345.1 GCA_025054895.1 bacterium
CCAGTGGCACGCGCATCCTGCGCGTGGTTCATGGGCGAGACGCCCATGCCACGTCAGGGGTCCAATGGTCGCGACGGAGCGCGACCCTCCAGGTTGGGATCCAGGAAGGCGAAAGGACGGCAATAAACGGTGAAGGCAGGTTCGATACACCAGTACCCCACCCGCCGCGTAGAACAACCTGACGGGGAAGTTTACCCTTCTTGCGCGGGTGGTTGTGACGAATAATGCCCCAAATACAGCGCCGCGATAACCAGCGCGAGCAACGGATGGATGTTCCACAGCACAGGGAACAGCAACAACATTCCCAAACACCCCAGACAGTGCAAGCAACCACCGCTATCATGACTACCTTCAGACATATCATGTTCCTCCTTCCGATACTACTGACCATTATCGTCCGCAAAAGTTGCGCGTGAAAGGTACATTCTGGTAAAAGCACGGAGGGATTGCCCCTGCGTGGAGGCGAAACGAATGCATTGCAGGTGTACAGACCCCTTACGGTGCTTGTACTTGACCGAGTCGCCAGGATCAGCACAGGAAGGAGGCAGAACAGGATGACGTTCGAAGAATGGGGCATCGGCATTGTTGGACTGGGCGGTATTTCCAATGTACACCTTCAGGCGTACCGCAACGTCGGTTTGAAGGTGGTTGGTGGGGCGGACATCGACCCCGAACGGGTGAAGCTGATGCAGACAAAGTGGGAACTGCCCGTTGCCACAACCGATGTGGAATCGCTCATTGCTCACCCGGAGGTGCGGATAGTCGATGTGACCGCTCCCCATTATCTGCACGTGCGCGAGCCGATTTTTCGCTGGGCGGCAAAGTATGGAAAAGCGCTATATGTGCAGAAACCGCTGGAGCAGTACTACGGGAACGCGAAAAAGCTGGTGCAGATTGCACAGGATGCGGGCATTCCGCTAATGGTCAATCAGAACTCAGTGTTTGTCCCCGCTTTCCAGGTAATGGAGCGCTATCTGCGCGAGGGAGCCATCGGCACGCCGTACTACTGCCAGATAGAGAATCGCAACTGGTTTGACCTGAGCGCACATGCCTTCTTTGGCAAGCAGGAGCGCTGGGTGCTCAGCGATATGGGGGTGCATCACCTCGCGCTGGCAGTACACTGGTTCGGCAGCTGGAGCAGCGCGCACGCTATCATGGGGCGCGACCCTTCGCAAAACGGTATTGTGGGCGATACCTGGAACGTGATCAGTATTCGCTTCGAGAGCGGGATGCAGGCGTGCATCATCAACAACTGGTGCTATCGTGGTCACCTGCCGCGCCCGCACCCTGTAGAAGAGGTGGTGATTCAGGGCGATAAAGGCGCCATCACGGGTACCAGCGAGGACGTGGTGATTGTGACGGCTGACCCGCCTGCTGAGATACGCCCCCGGTTCAGCGGTAGATGGTTTCCGGATGCCTTCGCCAACGCGATGACGCATTATATCCGCTCGCTACAGGAGGGCAAACCCTCTCTGTGCAACGGCAGGCACAACCTGCAGGTCGTAGCGTTGATTGAAGCGGGCTATCGCTCGGTGCAGGAAGGACGGGAGATACTCCGTAAAGAGATAATGGGCGACGACGCCTGAGAAAACGAACGCACACGGAGGAGAGGATGAGCAAGTTGCGCGTTTTGATATGGGATGAAAACCCGCCACATGCCCCTAAAGCCATCTACCCGAACAGCATCAACGGTGCAGTGGCGGAAGGCTTAAAGGAACTGGACAAGGAGGGTGTGCTGGAAGTGCGTACCGCCAACCTGGACGAACCAGAGCAGGGATGTCCGGCGGAGCTGCTGGCGAGCACCGAGGTACTGATTTGGTGGGGACACGCCCGACATGGCGAGGTGAAAGACGAACTGGCAGAACGCATCGCCCACCGCGTCCAGCAGGAAGGCATGGGACTGGTTGCCCTGCATTCGGCGCACTATTCCAAGCCTTTCCGCGCGGTGCTGGGATGCACAGGGCATCTCAAGGGTGGCTGGCGCGAACACGAGCCCCCGGAAGACGAACAGATCCACGTATGCGCTCCCTGGCACCCGATTGCGCAGGGGATCGAACACTTCGTGTTGCACGGCGAGGAGATGTACGGCGCGCCCTTCGACGTGCCTCCACCGCTTGTGGTGATTCTACAGTCTTACTTCCCTCTGGGAGGCGAAACATTTCCATCCGGCTTATGCTGGACGGTAGGAAAGGGCATAGACCCCAACTTCACCTCAGGACCTGGCGGCGGCGTCGGACAGGGCGAGGGTGTTGGGCGTGTGTTCTACTTCCGCCCGGGGCATGAGACTATGCCTACTTACTTCCACCCCATCGTACGACGCATCCTGTATAACGCAGTACTGTGGGCGGGTAAACGGGTGTAGCCCCACCGCAGGCGAC
>JANWYZ010000346.1 GCA_025054895.1 bacterium
AACGTCATCTTCATCATCCTCGTGCTGGCGGTATTGAACCTGCTGGTAGCGCGCATTCGCCCCCGCTGGGCATTGACGCAGGCAGAGCTGATGGCGGTCTACATGATGCTCGCGCTCGGTTCTGCACTATGTGGGCACGATATGGTACAGGTGCTCACACCTACTCTCGCCTGGCCCTACCGCTTCGCCGATTCGTCGAACCGCTGGGAGGAACTGTTCTTCCAGTATCTGCCAAAGTGGCTGATGGTCTCCGATGAGAAGGTATACATGGGCTATTTTCGGGGAAACGACACTTTTTACCGCTTGCAATACATCCTGGGCTGGGCGATACCTGTGCTGATGTGGACATTGTTCCTGTGCGTGTTGCTGTTTGTCATGCTCTGTATTAACGTCTTGCTACGTAAGGGATGGACACAGCGTGAACGGTTGACCTATCCTGTGGTTGCGGTGCCCTTAGTAATCACTGAGGGCATCGATCAGGGGCGCGTGCCTTCCATCTTCCGCAACCGCCTGTTCTGGCTGGCTTTCCTGCTGGCAGGTACGGCAGACACTCTCAATATCCTGCACCTGTGGTTTCCCTCGGTACCCCGCGTGCTCAGCCCCGGGTTGGGCGACCTGAGCTACTTTGACCTGGGCCCGCTGGTCACCCAGAAGCCGTGGAACGCCATTGGCTGGACGCCTCTCTCGTGGTATCCGTTCATGGTGGGCTTCGGCATGTTGCTGCCGCTGGATTTCTTGTTCTCTTGCTGGTTTTTCTACATCACGTGGAAGATGCAGAGGGTAGTGTCGGTAGCCATGGCGTGGGATCGCGACCCGCGTTTCCCCTACGATAATAACCAGTGCTTTGGGGCATACCTGATGTTCTTCCTGTTCAGCGTGTGGCTCAGCCGCGATTATCTGCGCGATG
The DNA here is from genome assembly GCA_025054895.1 of bacterium. Classification (GTDB taxonomy): domain Bacteria; phylum Armatimonadota; class HRBIN16; order HRBIN16; family HRBIN16; genus HRBIN16. The sequence goes on from JANWYZ010000346.1 coordinate 908, forward strand.
TTCTGCGACGGGCGATGGGTCTTCCTTCCGCGGTGGACGACTCGGACGAGCCCATCCGCTACCGCTGGGCGGTGCTTGGTATCCTTGCTGGGCTGGCGTTCCTGGTGTATTTTGGCAGCTTGCTGGGCATGGGATGGGGGTTAGGAATCGCTTTCTTCGCTATCTATCTGGTGCTTGCCGTCGCCATCACGCGCATGCGCGCGGAGTTCGGCACGCCGGTACACGACCTGCATTTCACCGGTCCCGATTCCATCTTGCCAGAGGTGTTTGGCACAAGGCAGTTCAGCCACTCCGACTTGACCGCCATGTCGTTGTTGTTTACCATGAACCGAGCCTACCGCAGCCATCCCATGCCTCCTCAGCTGGAGGCGTTTAAGCTGGCAGAGCAAACTCGCTCCAACCTGCGAGGCTGGTACTGGGGTATGGTATTTGCAAGCCTTATCGGCTCGCTGGCGGCGTTCTGGGCAATGCTACACCTGAATTACGATTACGGCGCGGTGAGCAAGTCACGAGCCTCTTTCGGCGGCGAGTCGTATACGCGGTTGAGCACCTGGCTGCAGATGCCGACCGACGCTAACGTCACTGCAACGCTGGCTATCGGCGTGGGGCTACTGGTCTCCTTTTTCCTGCAGTGGATGCGCACGCGCTTTACGTGGTGGCCGTTCCATCCGCTGGGGTATGCAGTGAGCGGTAGCTGGGAGATGAACCTGGTGTGGATGCCTTTGCTCATTGCATGGCTGGTCAAGGTCCTGTTACTGCGCTATGGTGGGCTGAGGCTGTATCGACGTTCCCTGCCCTTCTTCTTCGGGCTAATACTGGGGCAGTTTGTAGTGGGTAGCATCGCCAACATCATAGGCATCCTCTACGATGTACCCACGTACCAATTCTGGCAGTGAAGCGAGAACAAAATCTGGCGCGCCCGGAGGGACTCGAACCCCCAACCCTCAGGTCCGAAGCCTGATGCTCTGTCCATTGAGCTACGGGCGCGCGCCAAGTCTCTCTCTTCACTTACTGACGGGCACTACCCTGTTTCTCGCCCGACTACCCCATTTCTCGCAGCATCCTGTTGAATCCAGGGAACATGGGATGTAACCAGTTGTTATCATATCAAACGTCGAAACCGTTGTCAAGGCGTGTTGAGGGTATACGAAAAGCAGAGCTGAGCCGCTGGGCTTGTGGCGGTCGCGACGGAGCGCGACCATCCCAGTGCCGTCATGCTGAGCCGAAGGCGAAGCATCTCGGAGATTCTTCGCTGACGCTCAGAATAACAGGAGGCGCACTGACGTGCGCCACTACCAACATGGCGTACCTGTCAACCGAGTGCGCACGATGCACTCTTCAGCTTGTAGTGAAGCACGTGAGTGCTTCCCCTTGACAAGCAATATAGACTTCAG
>JANWYZ010000347.1 GCA_025054895.1 bacterium
GAAAACATGCCGCGCATCATCCAGTGGGTCACGTATCTGATCCCGTTGCGCTACTTCCTGAACATCGTTCGAGGCATCTTCCTGAAAGGGGTCGGGTTAGAGGCGTTGTGGGCTGATGTGTTAGCGTTGCTGGCGATTGGGTTGACCTTGTTCACCCTGGCGAGCCTGCGCTTCACAAAGAAGATGGGGTAGCAGTTCGTTATGGTATGGCAAGCGACAGAGGGAGGCATCCGCCGCGCGGTGAACCATAGCATCAGGTCTGCTGCCGGAGCGACGGAATGTGCTATAAAAGGGTGTCTGCAGGGGTAGAATCCAACAGCGTACTGCAGCAAGAGATAATGCTGTCCACCCGCTGGCGCACGGTGCGTGCAGTAATATGGGGGCTGGTCCTGGTGTTGACGCTGTGCGCCCTCACTACCCACTCCAACCTGATATACCGCCGATACATCACCGCCTCTTCACTGCCCAGTGGCGCAGTATTCTTCTTTTTTCTCACGGTGGCGGTGAACGGCGTCCTGAAGCGCATACACGCGCGATGGGCAATGCAGAGGTGGGAGTTGGGTATTGTGTTCTCGATGCTGTTTATCTCTGCGGCGATACCGCAGGCGTCCATTGGGCAGACGCTGATTACGCTAGCAGTGGCTCCACAGTACTATCCGCGACGGGGAGGGCCGCCTTACGCGGAGCAGCTGGGCGATGCTATCCCCTCATGGCTGTTGGTGCAAGACCGCGAAGCAGTCAGGGCGTTCTACGAAGGACTTGCACCCGGGCAGCCGCTTCCCTGGGGGGCGTGGTTCGTACCGATGCTCGGATGGACGCTGTTTGCGCTTGCGCTCATCACAGCGTTGGGGTGTCTGGCGCGTATCCTGTCGCACCGGTGGATTGAAGAAGAGCGTGTTACCTTCCCGTTGATGGAATTGCCCCTGGAGATGGCGGGCGCAGGTAGTGAGGGCGACCGCTTCTGGCGTAATCCGCTGCTGTGGTTAGGATTCCTGATACCGGGCACGATGATAGGCGTCGGACAGATGCACGCCTACTTCCCTACTATCCCTGAGATCGGGCAGATAATCACCTGGCGCATTGGGGAGGAGTGGCACACTGCTCCACTCAACGCCCTGCGCGATCTGGTGTTCCCTGTGTGGATGCTGGTGATCGGTGTGTCGTATCTCATCAATGGCGAGGTGGCGGCGTCTATTTGGCTGTTTCACTTGCTGTATCGAGCGCAGCTACTGGCGTTCGCTCTGATGGGGTACAATGCCGCCGCTCCAGCAGGCACAACTACCTTCAACCCCATGGACTGGATACACTATACGGAGTTCGGCGCGTGTGTCGTGCTATCGATAAGCATGTTGCTTCCGGTGTGGAGCGAGGTGAGGAGGGCGTGGAGGGGCGATGGCAATGCCCGTGTGCCCCGTGGTGCGGTATGGGGCTTTCTGGCGGCAAATGGAGCCATGCTGGTATGGGCTATGGCGGCAGGACGCAACGTGATACCTGTTGTTCTGTTTCTGGTGGTGCTCTATGCGATTGTGCTGGCGCTGGGCAGGATGGTGGCTTCGGGTGGGGTGTATCTGGTGGATAACGGCTACGTGCCCGAACGGCTGATACATGGACTTTCCGGTAGCCTGTGGCAAAGCAATAGTGGATTATGGATGCTCAATGCGCAGAACGCGCTGGTCGGGCGAGCAGATATGAGTTTCCTGTACTTCGCTCTTAACGACGAAAAGTTTCGGTATGAAGCGCGTTTGCCACAGCGTGCGCATCTGGTGGGGGTGGTACTCTCAGTGCTGGCGGCGTTGCTTGGGGCTTACTTTTTCATCCTGTGGTGGTCGTATCAATACGGGGCGGTGAACTTCGCTGCATGGCCACTCTCCTGGAATGTACCCCAGCACTTGCAGAGGTTGATAGGCGACATGGCATCGCGCCAGCCTCCTTCGGGGGAGGTGTGGAGCGCTGTTGTGGTTGGCGCAGGCATCGGGCTGTTCCTGTTACAGATGAACCGGCAGTTTACCTGGTGGCGTCTCTCACCGCTGGGTTTCGTCATTGCCAGCAGTGAAAACGTCAGTGGACAGATATGGGGAGGCGCGTTCATCGGCTGGCTTTTCTCGTCGCTGGTGAAGCGTTACGGTGGGATGCCCCTCTACCGCAAGTTGCGTCCGTTCTTTTTGGGGTTGATTCTCGGCGACGTGGTAGTGTACTGCACAGTCGTGTTACTGGAGTCAGTTGTTGGCGTGCGAGGGGCAGGGTTCTGAGCCTCCTACCCCCGCTCTACCCGCAGCCTCAAG
>JANWYZ010000348.1 GCA_025054895.1 bacterium
CCTCTGCGCCGCCTCGCGGATAGAGAGTACCACCTGCCACAACGTCTCCATGGGCAAGCCTTCTTCCAGAATCATGCTCAGGCTCAGGTACAGCGGGCGCGCGCCGCTCATGGCGAGGTCGTTTACCGTACCATATACAGCCAGCTTACCGATGTCTCCGCCTGGAAAAAAGAGCGGACGCACCACGTACGAATCGGTGGTAAAAGCAAGGCGAGCAGCAGGCAATTCCAACCGTGCGCTGTCGTGGCGGCTGTGTAGCGCGCTACTGCCGAAGGTGGCGACGAACATCTTCTCTATCAGCTGATGCATCAGCCTGCCGCCTCCTCCGTGCGCCATGACCACCGTCGGATACTGATGGATAGGAATGGGGCAGGCAAGACGGAAATCCTGCGCTGGTGATGTGGACACGAATGAATACCTCCTCTACCTGTTTGTCGTTCCAATCGCCTGCAAAGAACCCCTGTTTGCTATTAGCATAGCCCATGACCTCTGCTGTTTGTCAAGCGCGAAGCGCTCACGTGTTCCACGACGGTCACCCTATGTCTGTAGTACGCGTTTCAGTGCGCCCAAGCAGGCTAAAGCCTGCACTACCAACATGCTGGTTCATAGCAGTGCACGTCTGTGCACTCGTGTCATTCTGCAGGGAACGAAACATCCCTTTGTCACAGCACGATGAGATGCTTCGCTTGCGCTCAGCATGACGGGTACTGAAGGGTCGCGCTCCGTCGCGACCTGAAGGCGTTCTGACGTGGCATGGGCGTCTCGCCCATGCACCACGCGCAAGATGCGCGTGCTACTGGAGGGTCGCGCTCCGTCGCGACCACGTGAACCCAACGGCTGGGCGTGGAATGGATACGCGGGGCGTCGGATGCGCTGCGGGCTTAAAAGCGGGTATAATCTGGAGAGACTATTGTGATGAGGATGTGCAATGCACCCGGAGCGAGTTCTTGGCGACGAATTGATGCCTGTATACGAGAAGGTGATAACAGGGAAGCGTCTTGAGGAGGCGGATGGACGCCTGCTCTACCGAACCCCCAACCTGACCGGTGTGGGTTTTCTGGCAAACATTGTGCGCGAAAGCCTGCATGGCGATAGAGCCTACTACGTGCGCAATCAGCACATCAACTATACCAATCTATGCAACAAGCTGTGCAAGTTCTGCTCCTTCTACGCGAAGAAGGGCGGGCCCGCCCCGTATACACTGACCCCAGAACAGGTAAAGCAGAGGCTGCGCCAGTATCTGCATGTTCCGATTACCGAAGTGCATATCGTTGGAGGCATCCATCCCAAATTGCCCTTCCAGTATTATCTGGACGTGTTGCAAGCGGTGAAGGAGGTGCGCCCTGATGTACATATCAAGGCGTTTACTGCGGTAGAAGTGGTGCAAATTGCGGAAGTGGCGAAGATGGGTTATGAGGACACCTTGCGCGTGCTGAAGGCGGCTGGGCTGGACAGCCTGCCAGGCGGAGGACTGGAGATTTACTCCGAGCGGGTGCATCAGCAGCTGTTTCCGCGCAAAATCGGTGGAGATGAGTGGAGCGAGGTGGCTCGAGCGGCTGCACGTGTGGGGTTAAGCCAGTACGCCACTATGCTTTACGGGCATATCGAGAGCGTTGAGGAGCGTGTGGAACATCTGGTTCGTTTGCGCGAATTACAGGATGAGACAGGGCACTTTCTGGCTTTAACGCCGCTGAGCTTTCATCCAGAAGGTACCGAGCTGGAGCACTTGCCGCATCCGTCAGGCTATGATGACCTGCGCAACATTGCGGTATCGCGCTTGTTGCTGGACAACTTCCCACACATCAAATCCTTCTGGGTGATGAACACGCCAGCGGTAACACAGGTAGCGCTTTGGTATGGCGCAGACGATGTGGACGGCACAATCCACGAGTACGAGATTGTATATCAAGACGACTCGCCGGGTGAACGCCACCAGGTGCTTACACGCCAGCAGATGATAGACCTGATTCTGGAGGCGGGGCGTATTCCTGTAGAACGCGACAGCCACTACCGCGAAGTGTCCTCGCGCCTCGAAGAGAGGGTTTTGAGCGGGCGCATTTGAAGACGGTGTCAGTGCTTCCGCTGCATCGTAGAGGTGCAAACCGGGTTATCTGCTCCTTAGCTGAAGCAGCACTTGCTTCCATCGTTCGCGCAGCTGCTCGTCATAGGGATGCGGCTCCCAACCCAGCGAAAGGTAGGTTGCAATCGCAGGCAAGCGC
>JANWYZ010000349.1 GCA_025054895.1 bacterium
GATGTTCGTGGCATGGGCATCCTGCCCATGAACCACGCGCAGGATGCGCGTGCTACTGGAGGGTCGCGCTCCGTCGCGACCACACACCACCGGCTCGGCAGGAGCCTCGCCCTCCAGCCTCTTTGTCATTCTGAGCGGAGCGAAGAATCTCGACATCGCGATAGAACGAGACCCTTCGCTGGGCTCAGGATGACACAGGAGACATGCCAGACAATCACCAAACCGCAAATCGCAACTTCGCAGAACGATAGCTGTTACTTCAGTATGGGGATTAGTCGGATATTGCGGAAGTGTATCTCCGCGCCTTCCGACTGCAGGCAGATTTTACCGGGCACTACCTCCGCACCTGTTCCCTCATTGACAATCTGTCCGTTAATCTTGAGTACTACCCGGTCGCCGTCGACGATAATCTCGTACTCGTTCCACTCGCCGATAGGCTTCTCTGCCATCTTCGCTTTGATGCGGTTGGTTGGCGCGTTGCGGTTGATACGGGCTGGGTCAGTATCCAGCTTCACGCCGTCAATCAGCCAGAAGTCGCCTGCGCTACCGCTCATCAGCTGCGCCTCAATGGATTTGGGCCAGATTTTATCCGCACCGCGCATCCGCAGCAGTACGCCACTGTTGCGCCCGCCCCTGTCCTCCGGCGCCCAGCGCCATTCCAGCTTCAGGATGTAATTGGTGAAGTCCGCTACGGTACGGATGTAGCCAGCCGGTCGTCCTTTACAAATCAGTACTCCCCTGTCGCCGTCGATGCTCCATACATCCTCCATTTTCACATTGGGGTCGGCGAGAAAATACGTCCAGCCGCAAAAGTCTTTGCCGTTGAAGAGTGGTATCTCCTTGCCCAGTTTGCCTTCTATCTTCACCTTCTGTGCGGACGCCGACAGCGCATACGCGAACAGCATCAACACAAAGCACCACTTCGCCCTCATCGTTTCCTCCTGAACTTCAAGGTGTAAAGAATCCCTTCGTGGCGCCGCGGCGATTTCCTGCTCGTTAGGCGCGCTAGCGCGAGGCAATTTCTGGTATCATAGTGACGGAGCGTGATCGCCTGTGTATCACCAAACGCGCGTTTTAGAACGCTACTTGATTCCATCTGCAGATTTCGAACCCGCCTATCTTGCGTTGCATCGCAGTGGCGAACTGCGAAAGCGGGCGCAGGAGGCAATCGCGTCGCTGGAAAGATGCTGCGTTTGTCCACGCGACTGCGAGGCGAATCGCCTCGAGAACGTAGCAGGTATCTGCCGAACCGGCAGGTACGCGCGCGTATCGAGCTATTTCCCCCACCGCGGCGAAGAAGATTGCCTGCGTGGATGGAACGGCAGCGGAACCATTTTCTTCTCGTGGTGCAACCTGCGTTGCGTGTTCTGCCAGAACAGTGACCTCAGCCACCGCGGCGAGGGGGTGGAGGTGTCTCCAGAGCGGCTCGCTCGTATGATGCTCCACCTGCAGTCGCTTGGCTGCCACAACATCAATCTGGTTACGCCCGAGCACGTGGTGCCGCAAGTGCTGGAGGCTCTTGTGCTGGCGGTGGAGGGCGGACTGCGCCTGCCCATTGTGTATAATACCTCCGCTTACGACTCGATGGAAAGTCTGCGCCTGTTGGACGGCGTGGTGGATATCTACATGCCAGACTTCAAGATATGGGACCCCGAAAAGGCTCATCGTTACCTCAAAGCGCGCGATTATCCCGAAGTTGCCCGACGTGTCATCAAGGAGATGCATCGACAGGTGGGCGTTCTGAAGTTCGATGAGAACGGTTTGGCGAAGCGGGGCGTACTGGTGCGCCACCTGGTGATGCCGGGTGATGTGGCAGGCACCGAGCGCATCCTGCGCTTCCTCGCCGAGGAGGTTTCGCCCGACACTTACGTGAACGTGATGGCGCAGTATTATCCGGCAGGCGTTGTCTCCTCTGAAAGATACCCCGAGATCAACCGGCGTATTACCTCGCAGGAGTACTGGCAGGCGGTTCGGTTGGCGGAAAGTCTGGGATTGCGTCTGGACGAGCGCTGGTAGGGTGCAGGCTTCCTGCGGTCGTAGTGCTCTGTTAAGTTGTGAATTTGGGATTACCTCCCTGATAGCCCACCATTGAAATGGTGGGCTATGATGGAAACAAACCTGCCTGCGCAGGTTGTTGCAATCCGCGAAGGCGGATTTCCCCTTCTCATAGCCCCCGATTTCAATCGGGGG
>JANWYZ010000034.1:0-337 GCA_025054895.1 bacterium
CCCTCCAAACCCTTTTTGTCATTCTGAGCGCAAGCGAAGAATCTCAGAGATGCTTCGCCTCTGGCTCAGCAGGACAAAGAGGGGATTTGATTCCGCCAAAACCGCGAGAACCATGCCTTAAAAGGCAAAGTGTAGTTCACTCTATCGTAGCAGGACATACCTGTTATGCACACGAAACATCCATCAGACTCTGATGAGGAGGTTCTCTCATGCATCCCAAGCCGACGCCGCAGCAGCTCGCCTGGCAGGAAGCGGAGCTGAGCATGTTCCTGCACTTCGGCATGAACACTTTCACCGACCGTGAATGGGGCGAAGGAAACGAGCAGCCGCTATGGTT
>JANWYZ010000034.1:347-17199 GCA_025054895.1 bacterium
GCAGCTGGACGCGGAGCAGTGGGTGCAGGTCGCCAAAGAGTGCGGTTTTAAGTATCTCATCCTTACCGCCAAACACCACGACGGTTTCTGCTTGTGGCAAACGCGCTATACCGAACATTGCGTCCGCAACAGCGCCTGGCGTATGGGTAAGGGTGACGTGGTGCGCGAGTTTGCGCGTGCCTGCCAGCAGGCAGGTCTGAAAATGGGCATTTACCTTTCCCCTTGGGACCGGCATGAACGCACCTACGGCGACTCGCCAGCCTATAATCGCTATTTTATCAACCAGCTCACTGAGCTGCTCACCGATTACGGCGAGGTAGCGGAGGTGTGGTTCGATGGCGCGTGCGGCGAAGGTCCAAACGGTCGCAGGCAGGAGTACGACTGGCAAGGTTACTATGCGGTGATACGCAAGCTCCAGCCCAACGCGCTGATTGCGATATGCGGTCCCGACATCCGCTGGGTGGGCAACGAGGACGGCTACGCGGCGGAAACCGAGTGGAGCGTACAGGACCCCGTACCTGCTTTTCACGGCAACGTGACAGGTCCGGTGTGGTGGCCCGCTGAGTGCGATGTATCTATCCGGCCGGGCTGGTTCTACCACGAACACGAGGATAGCAAGGTGAAATCGCTGGAGCATCTGCTGGATATCTACTGCAAATCGGTGGGACGGAACAGTGTACTCCTGCTCAACGTGCCTCCGGATCGGCGCGGATTACTGCCTGACGTCGACGTGCAACGCCTGCGCGAGTGGCGCAAAGCGCTGGACAGGATATTCGCCAAAGACCTCGCTCTGCGCAAGCCTGCACAAGCCAGCAGCGTCCAGCGCGGATGTGTAGCGGCGCGCGCCGTTGATGGGAAGCGAGGTACGTACTGGATGCCGCGCAAACTGCCCGCATACCTGGAGATAGACCTGCGCCAACCCACCACGTTCAATCTTGTGATGCTCCAGGAGTACATCGCGGAAGGGCAACACGTGGAGGAGTACTCCGTAGAAGCGTTAGCCCCTGCGGGATGGCAGGAGTTGAAGCGTGGCACTACTATCGGACGCAAGAAGCTGGACAGAGTTGCGCCGGTCACTACCACACGCGTACGGGTGAACATCCTCCGGGCGCGCGCCTTACCGTTGATACGCGCCGTAAGCCTCTACCACGCGCCGGAGGTAAGAGTTTCATGAGGGGAGGCTCTTTACAAAATGTGTGGAAACTGTGGTACCGCGAGCCTGCGCCGATAGAGCCTCCTGCCGCTAATGCGTGGCAGAACTCGCCGGGCTGGGTGCGCGCGCTGCCCATCGGCAACGGTAAACTCGGCGCGATGATTTACGGAGGCATCGAAGAAGAACGCATCCAGCTGAACGAGGACAGCCTCTGGTCCGGACACCCACAGGAGGCAGACAATCCCCACGCGCCGCAGTTTCTGCCTGAAATTCGACGATTGCTGTTCGAGGGCAAATACGCTGAGGCGCAACGCCTGACAGCGGAGAAGTTCGTGTGTCTCGGAGAGGGGTCCGGACACGGTAGAGGCGCAAATGTGCCCTTTGGCTGTTACCAGATGCTGGGCGATTTGCGACTGCGCTTTATGCACCGTGCGGGCGCCACAGACTATCGCAGGGAGCTGGACCTGGAAACCGGTGTCGCGCGGGTGGAATACAGGGTGGGGCAGGTAGAGTATACCCGTGAGCACTTCGCCAGCCTGCACGAGAATGTCATTGTCATCCGTTTGACCAGCGACAAACGAGGCGAGCTCAACTTCGAAGCGACCCTTAGCCGCCCGGAGCGGGCAGAAACCACTACAAGCGAAAATCAGATACTCCTTTCAGGAGAATTGAACGGGGGATTACGATTTGCTGCGAGGCTACTTGTTTTGTGCGAAGATGGCACGGTACGGGTTGATGGAAGGGTTCTGCACGTACAACAGGCAACAGTAGTGACCCTGCTTATTGGCGCGGCAACCACCTATCGTGCGAGGAAACCAGCAGCTGCTACCGCAAGTTCGCTCGCTCGAGCGCGCCAACAAGGCTACCGCCAGCTGCGTAACAGCCATGTCGAACGATATCGCCGCCTGTTTGCCAGAGTACACCTGAGCCTCGGCGGGGAAGACCGAGCTGCTCTGCCCATTGATGAGCGCCTCGAACGGGTGAAGCGCGGCGAGCCCGACCCGCACCTGTGCGCGCTGTACTTCCAGTTCGCACGCTACCTGATGATTTGCAGCAGCCAGCCCGGCAGCCTACCCGCTAACCTGCAGGGCGTGTGGGCAGATGGCATCCAGACCCCGTGGAATTGCGACTATCATACCAATATCAACGTGCAGATGAACTACTGGATAGCTGAGACGGGCGCGTTACCTGAATGCACGGACCCGCTGATAGATTTTATCGAACGCCTGTGCGAGCCCGGACGCAAAACTGCCAGAGTGCACTACGGCTTGAGCGGTTGGGTGGTGCATACAGTAACCAACCTCTGGGGTTTCACTTCGCCTGGCGAGCATCCTGCGTGGGGGCAGTTTCCGGCAGCGGCAGGCTGGCTTTGCCAGCACCTGTGGGAGCGCTACGCTTTCTCGTTGGATAAAGGCATTCTGAAGCGCGTCTACCCCGTTATGAAAGAGGCGGCGGAGTTCTACCTTGGGTTTCTAACGCCAGAGCCAAGGTATGGCTGGTTAGTAACCGCGCCGTCCGTCTCGCCGGAGAACTCTTTCCGCACCACCGATGGGCAGGTTGTCAGCGTGTGCTATGGACCCACAGCGGATATGCAAATCCTGCGGGAGCTGTTTACCAACTGCATTGAGGCGAGTCGTATCCTCGGTGTGGACGAGGAGTTCCGCAAACGGTTAGAAGAGGCGCGTTCTCGCCTTGCGCCTATGCAAATTGGCAAGCACGGGCAACTGCAGGAATGGATAGAGGACTTTGAGGAGAACGAGCCCGGACACCGCCATATTTCTCACCTGTACGGTTTGCACCCGGGCAATCAGATTACCCCGCGAGGCACGCCGGAGCTGGCGAAGGCAGCGCGCGTATCGCTGGAAAGGCGTCTGGCGCACGGCGGGGGACATACGGGCTGGAGCAGGGCTTGGCTGATCAACCTCTGGGCGCGGTTGGAAGACGGCGAGAAGGCGCATGAGAACCTGATAGCGTTGCTACAACGGTCTACCCTGCCCAACCTGTTTGATAACCACCCACCGTTTCAGATTGACGGCAACTTCGGTGGGGCGGCGGGCATCGCCGAGATGCTGGTGCAGAGCCATGTCGGCGAGGTTCATCTGCTGCCAGCTTTGCCAAAGATCTGGCACAAAGGGTGTGCGAAGGGACTGTGCGTGCGCGGAGGGGCACAGATAGACATCTTCTGGCGCGATGGGAAGGTGTATCGAGCGACCCTGTTCCCCGCGGGCGGGCGTACTTTCCGCATCCGTCTTCCTGATGGACAGCGGATAGTACGGGTAACCTGCGAGGGTAGGCGCACGCCTTTCCAAACCAATGATGACGGTACTATTACCCTGAAGACGCAGAAGCGTGGAAAGCCATACGACCTGATAGTGCAATAAGACAAGAGAGGCATGCCGCGTTAAGCTTGCAGGTTGTAAGGGAAGAAGGTTGAAACTGGTGCGAGGTACTGGATGATGAAGTTCTGGTAGAGGTTGCGTATCCACGAAGGCGGGTTGTAGACGGTTTTGGAGGCTTTCCAGGCGGAGAGGACTTTGCCGTAGGTGCCTGGTTCCGTTCGGGTTTGTCGGCTCAGCCGAGCGGTTTCCGCCTGAGCCGCTTGAGAAAGTCCGCCAAACCGGTATGGCTCTGCTGCTGCTGGGGGATCCAGAGCACCTGACCGCATTTGCGACAGATGAGCGGTTCGTTGAGTTGCTCCGCCAGGCTCCATGCCAGGAGGTATCCGATGTCCTGCGGGTCGTGCACGCAGGTGTTGCTGGTAAGCCGTTCGAATCTCATCGCTGGTTCCTCCGAGTGCTTCCTCGATGCTTTTTGTGACTTGCTGGTGTACGGTCTCCCGGTTGAGCACTGGGACGCGGCTCGGTTGTGTCCAGTTGGGATGGTCGCCTGTGTTGTCGATGACATCGACGATTACCTGCGCGTCCCGTTTATATTGACACATGAGATGGCGAATAGTTTCGTTTGCGCCGTAGTGGGCGTTAGCGAGTGTATCGGGAGGGACGATTCTTCCCGTTTGTGCGGCGCGTTCGACGACGGATTTGGCTGCCTCGGCGGGGTGGCGGTAGACGTATAGCACGCGCACGGTGTATCCTCGTCGCCGCGCGGTGTCGATGATAGAGGTCCCTCACCTCTGCTTTTCCTGCTAATACTGCAGAAGGAGGCAGAAGTGAGGGATAGTGACGACACTACTGCGCCAGCTTCTGGATCTCCTGCTCGAACAGCTTCTCGTGCTGTTTGGTGAAACCGAGCTGACGCATGGTGATGCGGTGTGCGCGGTCGGTGAAGATGGTCATGGGCAGAGCGTTTATGCGGTATCGCTCCGCGCCGGTAAGTTTCTCGTCGTCCACTGCCACCGGCAGGGTGAGCTTGTGTTTTTCCACAAACGCCTTCACCGCCTGCTTGTCGGAATCGAGGGCGACAGCGAAGATGACGACCCCTTTAGAGGCGTACTGCTGGTGCATCTTGTCGAGGAACTGGACCGCCCGGGTCCAGAACGGGTTGCCGATGTTGCCAAAGCTCATGACCACCGGCTTCCCGCGGTTCCTTCAGAGGTAACATAGCGTTTCGCCGGTGACCACGTTGGTCACATCAAAGGCGGGAGCGTTTGCTCCCACGGGCAGGCTCGAGGCAAGCGCCGCCGGGTTGCTGGCGTCCACCGCAGGGGCAGGCTCCTGCTGAGCTATCGCCGAGAACGCCAAGCCAAGCGCTACGCCGCCTGCCACCAGCGCAAGCAGTCTCATGCGCTTCATCCCTTTCCCTCCTTCTGCTGAGTGTTTACTCTGTCAATACCTCTATGACGGCTTCCGCCACCTTGTGGTTGCCAAAAGGCGGCATCAGATAGACGCCCTGAGTTATTGTTCGCGCCCGCAAGGTAAACTCCCTTGCCACTTCCAGACCGTACTTGCGCGCGTCCCCCTCCTCCAGTTCCGCCAACCGCTTGCGGATAGCGTCGGGTATCTGCACGCCCGGCACCTCGTGGTGCATGAACTCCGCATGACGTGAACTGCGCAGGGGCAACACGCCTACCAGCAGGGGCAACCCTGCTTTGCTCGCCGCGCCCACTGCCTTTTCCAGCACCAAGATATCGAAAATAGGCTGTGTATACACCAGGTGCGCCCCCTCCGCCGCCTTGCGTTTCAGGCGTTCGTCCTCCACACGCTGGTCGTACGCCAGCGGATTGTAGGCGACGGCGATGGTGAAAGCGGTGCGTACGCCGATGCTGTTGCCCGCAAGGTCTACCCCCTCGTTAAATCGCCTCAGGATGCGCACCAGCCCCACAGAATCGATATCGAACACTGAGGTTGCGGTCGGATAGTCGCCAATCAGCGCAGGGTCGCCCGTCACCGCGAGGATATTACGGATGCCCAGCGCGTGTGCGCCCAGCAGGTCCGCCTGTATCGCCAGCAGGTTGCGGTCACGGCAGGCGAAATGCATCATTACTTCGATGCCCACCTGCTCCTGAATCAGGTGCGAGATAGCGATGGGGTTCATACGCAGCCGAGCGCGCGCCCCGTCAGAGATGTCAATCACGTCCACTCCGCGCTCTTTCAGCGAACGCGCCCCTTCCAGCACCTTTGCCACGTCCAACCCACGAGGCAGGTCGAGCTCCACAGCGATCACGTACTTCTTGCCCAGTTTACCCGCTAGTTGCGAAGGCTCTGCACGAGGAAGCTCTTCAGGCTTTACCGCCTCAACTGCCTTCGCCGGCGCACGACGGAGGCGTGGTTTCACCCCTTGTAAGCGTTGCGCTACCGCGCGAATATGTGCAGGCGTGGTACCGCAGCAACCGCCGATGATGTTCACACCGGTTCGCGCGAACTGCTCGCCGTACTGGGCGAAGTAATCGGGTTGCGCCTCGAAAGCCACCTCGCCGCGCTGGTACTGCGGTAAGCCGGGGGTGGGCATCACCGACAGAGGCAGACCAGTCGCCGAAGCCATCGCCTGCATGATACCCACCATGCGCTGAGGGCCAACCACGCAGTTCGCGCCGATAACATCTACCCCCCACTCTTGCAGCGTACGCGCCACCTGCGCAGGCAAACCAGAAGCCAGCGTCTCGCCGTCCTCGATGAAAGCCTTCTGCGCAATAACAGGCATCTCGCTGTCCAGCGCACGCAACTGCTCCAGGGCTATCCCGAGCTCATCGAGGTGGGTGAAGGTTTCCAGCAGGATAACGTCTACACCTGCTTCCAGCAGCACCGCTATCTGCTCGCGAAACGCCTCGCCTGCTTCTTGCGGTGCTATCTGCCCAATCGGAGCCAGCGGTTTACCCACCGGTCCCACCGCTCCTGCCACGATCACGGGCAAGTCGCCCGCCGCCTCGCGCGCCAGTTTGACTGCCGCCAGGTTTATCTCTCGTACGAGATGTCCTGCTCCGTGTGTTGCCAACTTCACACGGTTCGCGCCGAAGGTGTTGGTTTCTATCAGCCGTGCGCCCGCTTCGATATACGAGCGGTGAACCTGTCGCACTGCGTCGGGCTGCGCGAGGTTCGCCAGCTCGTACGGAGCCTGTACGTCGAGACGCTGCAACATCGTGCCCATTGCACCGTCCGCGATGAGCACGCCTTCTTGCAGTATCTGCAACAAACGTTCTCGCTTCACAGTTCGGTCCCCTGATGCTGACTCTGCCAGAATTGTACCCTGCATCCCGTTGTGTTGCCAACCAGCACCAATAAGCCGCTGCGCAGGCTGGGAGTAGAAACCAGCCGCGCTTCTTTGATCGCTCCCTCTACCGGTTCACTTTGCCAGATTACCTGAATGGGCGCAGCAGGCGTCGGCGGCGTCACCAGAGCAAGCGACTGTTTGCCCTCGCCCATCGAGCGGCTTACCAGCAGAGGTTGTTCGGGGTGCAACCGCTTGCCCAGCTGCGCAAACAGGCGGTCGTATCCCTGCTGCGCCCACGCCTCCATCTCCATATCGCGAAAAGCAAGCGGAGTCACAAGGCTCACCCACTGCGCGTTGTCAAACTGCTGTGGCAGAGAGAGCAGACTATCCATCCTCACTCGCTCGAAACGCAGCCACTCCTCGCCAGACGAGAGGTTCAACACACCACGCCACACTCCCCCCGGGTAAGCCGCCACAGGTACATCCTCCCCTTCGCGCACGCAGGCGCAGGCAAACCAGTTGACCTCTTCCTTGCGTGTGCGCTTGCTGTACTGTTGCCCCTCCGCCATCACCAGGTTGCGAGCCGTTAGCACCTGCGCCGACTTACTCCCTTTCACGAAATAGCCGGTCGCCATACCACGCAGTTCCCCTGGCTCAAGGGCTGTTTGCCATTCCTGCCTCCAGCTTTCGCCTTCCCGTTTCCAAACGCGCAGGTGCAGCACGTCCTCTTTTGCGCTGTCTGCGTGCAACGTGACCAGGCGCACCTGCCCCTCTCCACTCAAATCTACCAGCGACGCCGAGAGGGTATCGGTGGGCAAGACGAACTCCCAGTGCTTTTGCCACCCACGCAAAGGCGTGGAGGACTGTTGCTGAGCCGAAGCAGCAATCGCCAAACAGAACAGCAGTAGCAGAACCTGCTGGACGAAGGTTCTCTCGTGCGCCCTCTGCCACAGGGAGAGGCGTATGGTTCCACCTTCCCTCACAGGCGAAAGGTCAGGTTGTTTCTCCAGAAGCCTCCTCATCTCTTCAGCCTCTGCCGGAAGGTCTCCGCAGCGAGGATAGCGACCGCATGGCTGGCAGGCAGAGGCGGGGCGTTGGGGCGCGTGGGGATACGCACCGAGAAGTCCGCCATCTCGCGAAGATACTGGCTCAAGCCTCGCTTTTCGCCTCCTACCATCCATGCCACCGGGCTGCGCAAATCGGTATCATACAGCCCCATTGTACCCCCTTCGAGCGCAGCCAGCAGACGCACGCCACGCCCTTTCAACCCCTGCAGGGCAGGGCGTAGACTCTCGGGCGCCGAAATGGGCAACCGCTCAAACGCTCCGGCTGAGGAGCGTAACACGGTCGGTTCATCCTTCAGCCACTCTTTACGGTCGCAAAGCACCCACCCAGCGCCGAAAGCCTCCGCCGCGCGCAGAGCGTACCCCATATTGTAAGCATCCTCGAAGCCAGCCAGCACGAAAATCAGCGCCGGCTCGCGTTGAGCCTCTACCCATGCCAGCATCTCCTCAACGGGTTGATACTCCCTCTCTGAGCACAACGCGATCACCCCCCCATGTGCAGTATCCCCTGCCAGCTGAGCCAGCAGCTCCGTGCGCACAATCTGCACCAGCACCTCTTTGCCCAGCGCGAGTTCAATCAGTCGCTCCAGCCGTTTCAGGTCGGAGTGTGGGCTGAGCAGCAGGCGATGCACACTACGCCTGTTGCAGGACAGTATCGCCTCTGCCGAAACCCTTCCTTCAAAAACGACCCTGCTCATAGAACACTGTGTCGCATCGCGTGCAGGATATTCGCCCGTCGCTCTTCGATACCGAAGCACTCATATTGATTCTGGCGCATCACGCGCGCTATCACCAGCAGCGTCGCCCAGATATGTTGTTGCAAATCGGTCATGCGAGATCTCCGATAAAGATGGCTGTGTAAGGGATTCGCGCCGGGCAGGCGAATCTCTTGTTAGCAAGGGATCCCTGTCACAGGCGAATTGTGCAGTCGCGCTTTGTCTGGTGTAGCACGGGCGTCTCGCCCGCGACCCACGCGCAGGATGCGCGTGCCGCTGGAGGGACGCGCTCCGTCGCGTCCACAACGGCTACGATGGAATGTGCCCCCTCCACAGATGGAGATGGGTACGGCGGAACATAATGACCGCACGGGTGGGTACTGAGGAGAAATGTGTTATGCGCACTGAAGTGCGCAACTACGAGCAGCAGGAGCAACATCACATATTCATCCGCAACTCTCTGCTTGCCGTGATGTGGTTCGCAGGGGTAGCCTGTGTCGTCTTCTGGCGGGTGGTTTTTCGCGGCGAGGTGCTCTACTACGGCGACATCATGCTGTACTTCCATCCCATGCTCTCCTTTGAACACCACTGGCTCTCGCGCGGCGTACTTCCCCTTTGGAACCCGCATACGCTGTTCGGTCAACCCTTCGTGGGCAATCCACAGGAGTGGTTATTGTATCCGTCTACTCTGCTGGTAGCGTGGCTGGATGCGGAACGGGCGATTTCGTGGGGGGCGGTGATTCACCTTGCGCTGGCGGGGCTGGGCATGTACGCCTTTGCGCTGCGCAGGAACTATTCTCTGCGTGCGTCGCTGGCTGCGGGTACGCTGTGGTCGTTGTGCGGAGCGGTGGTGCTGCGCAGTCAACACGTGAGTATCCTGCAAACGCTGGCGTGGTACGGATGGAGTTTTTGGGCGGTGGAAGGTGTGCTACAGCGGGCGAACATGGGCAGAGCGGTCGCGCTATCTATCGTGCTCGCGCTGGCGTCGCTGGCTGGCAGCCCGCAAATGCTCCATACGCTACTGCTGTTGCTTGTGGGATGGGTAGTATACCGCTGGCATGAGGTGCAGGATAAACGCAACGCCCTGCAGTGGGGAGCTATTGCTTCACTGGTCGCCCTGCTGGTTGGCGGGGCACACTGGCTGCCGTTGATGGAGCTCCTGCGCCATACGGACCGGGATGCCCTGCCCCTCAAGGAATCCAGTATGTATTCCCTCCATCCCTTTTACCTTTTGCTCTTTTTAACGCCCAACCTGTTCGGTTTTCCCTGGCAGGGCAACTACAGGCTGAACCTGTTCTACTGGGAACTCGCTTTCTTTGTGGGAACGATTCCTCTGCTGGTGACGCTGGCAAGATGGCGCAGCGTGCAGGGGGATGAGCGTTTTTGGAGAGGGACAGTGCTACTCTCGCTGTGGATGGCGCTGGGGCCGTACGGCGGGTTGTATCTGCTGGCATATCACCTGGTACCCGGGATGCAGAGTTTTCGTACGCCCCTGCGCTGGACAGCGGTGACCGACTTTGCCCTGTGCCTGTGGGCGGCATGGGCAATAACACATGTGTCGCCAAACCGTCGCTGGTGGAGGCTGCCGCTAGTGTTGCTGATTCTGGCAGTGGCGTGGCAGCTGGCGGGAGATAGCCTTGCACGTTCTCTTGCACCAACGCTTGCAGGCGCCGCGCCCGACCCACCGGAACAGGCTCTGGCAAAGGCGATGGCGCTGGCTGGCGTTATCCGTAGTGCGCTATGGCGAGCGACGGCAATGTGTGCTCTTGCGGTGGCGATACTCTGCCTGCGACACCGATGGCGATGGTGGCTGGGCGCGGTGGTAACGATAGCGGAGCTCTTGTGGATTGCTATTCCCGCCAATCCCACCTGCTCGCCCGAAGTATTTCGCCAGCCGCCGCGAGCTGCCCTGCATCTACAGCAAAGCGGACAGCGCCTCTTCGTGCCGGATACCGTGCCGATATGGCTGCGCTATGTGAATGTGCAGGATTATGGCTCAAGCGATACATCAACGCTTCGCGCATGGCGCGAGACTCTGGCATCCAATATCGGCATGGCGTACGGTGTGAGCGAAGCATCTGGATACGAGCCGGCTCCCTTACGTCAGAGTCTGCGTGCGTTCGCCGACCTGCGGGCGCACTGGCGCGAATCCCCATCCCTCTTGCGGAAGGCGGGCGTCGGTGCGACCGCGTTTGGAGACAATGCGGATAACTGGAGAATCCGCCATGAACCAGTGCCCGGCGACCGGGCGTGGATGGAGGAGAGGGGCGAATCTATCCTCTGGCAGATGCCGACCCCTCAACAGGTACTTCTTTTCCCCAAAGGCGCGGGTACGTTCGTGTTGGCGGACAGCGCATATCCAGGCTGGCGAGCATGGGTTGATAGGGAGCCAGTTCACTGGCGGTTGTACGATAGATGTTTTCGCGCTATAGACGTACCCCCAAACGCCCGGCGAGTGGAATGGCGTTACGCCCCTGATACCTTCCGCGTGGGGCTGTTCCTGAGCTGCGTGGGGATGGGCACTCTGGCGGCGATAACAGTTTATGCGCTCGGTCGGCGAGAACAAATACGCTACGTTGAATCTGCAGATGGGGTGTCCGTCTGAACCTCCCGCCGAATCATGTCCCGCGCAGCACGCAGCCGCTCCAGCACCCGTTCTCTGCCCATCACCTCAATCATCTCGAACAGTCCGGGTCCCACGGTGCGCCCGCTTACCGCCACGCGCGTGGGGTGGATTACCTGCGCCGCGCTCACTCCCAGCTGCTCGGCGACGGAGCGAGTGGTCGCCTCGATACGCTCGAGGTCAAAAGGCTCCAGCGCGCTGTAGCGCTGGATGAGCAGTTCCAGCATCTGCGGTACGTATGGTTGGGTAAACCACTTGCGCACGCCCTTCTCTTCGTACTCTACCCTGTCGCGGAAGAAGTACTCGGTGAGCGGAACCACCTCCGAAAGCAGTTTCATCCGCTCCGCCTCCAGCGCAATCACCCGCTGGGCATACTGTACCTGCTCCCCCGAGGGGTTCTGGGGAATCAGCCCTGCCTCCTGCAGGTAGGGCAGGCATAACTGCGTGAGATCTTCGATTGGCTTGCGCCGGATATATACGCCGTTCATCCACAGCAGCTTCTGCCCGTCGAAAATGGCAGGGCTCTCCTGCACACCCGACAGGTCAAACCGCTCTATCAGTTCCTCGCGCGAGTACAGCTCGCGGTCTTCGTCCGCGCTCCAGCCCAGCAGAGCGAGGAAGTTGAACATCGCCTCCGGCAGGTAGCCCTGCTGGATGTATTCCACAAACTGCACCGAGCCATGTCGTTTGGAGAGTTTCTTGCGGTCGGTTCCCAGGATCATCGGCAGGTGGGCGAACTTCGGCATCTCCCAGCCCAGCGCGAGGTACATCTGCACGTGGCGGGGGGTGCTGGAAATCCACTCTTCGCCGCGGATGACGTGCGTGATGCCCATGTAGTGGTCGTCGGTGACGCTGGCCAGGTGATAGGTGGGGTAGCCATCGGATTTGAGCATCACAAAGTCGTCTATTAGCGCGTTCTCGAAGCGGATTTCGCCTCGAATCTCATCGTGAAAAACCGTTTCCCCTTCCAGCGGCATGGCAAAGCGGATAACGTACGGCGTACCCTGTGCTTCTACCTTCGCCCGTTCTTCGTCAGAGAGATACCGGCATTTTCGGTCGTAGCCGGTTGGTTGTTTCGCTGCTTCCTGCTGGCGGCGCAATTCCTCTAGACGTTCCGGAGTACAATAACAGCGGTAGGCGCGCCCCTCTTTTACCAGCTTCTCTGCCACCTCGCGATACAGAGGTAAACGCTCTGACTGGAAGACAGGACCCTCGTCCCAGTCCAAGCCCAGCCAGCGCAGGCTATCCATAATCTCCTGCACCGAGCCTTCCACGTAGCGGGCGCGGTCGGTGTCCTCGATGCGCAGGATAAACACGCCCCCATGCTTTCGCGCGAAGAGCCACGTGAACAGCGCGGTGCGGATGTTGCCGATATGTGGTGAACCGGTCGGACTGGGTGCAAAACGCACACGAACGGTTGCTTGTTCTCGGTTGTTTCGCATGAAGCCCGGCTCCCTCCTCACTTCATGGTTCCATCAAGAAACCTGCGACGACAAAGTCTTTATCGAACGAAAAAACAGCATCGACAGGCTCTTGACAGAGTAGCGCAAAACTGGTGCAGTCTGTAAAAGAGAAATCTTGGTCGTCATACTGGAAGAACATAGCGAGAGCTGCGGACCAGGTTGTCTCTTCGATCCGAAACATCTTGAGAATATTTTGGTCCGGTGCCTGCTCGATAGAGTGCCAAAACCTGCGGGCATACGTTAGCCCCATACGATAGCGTATTACGGTAAGCGTTTCGTCGATGACGTAATCGGATGTGATGAGTTCGACGCCTCTCTGTTTTATGTGCTGTTCATAGTAGCTTTTCGCCTTCTGATGATGACGATCACTTTCATCGACCAGAGCTATCCATGCGCTGGTGTCTACAAAGATGCGTCGCCTCATCGCTGCTGGTACAGAACCTCATCATGCTGTTCGCTGAGATTGCGTTCACCACTGGATGTCATTCCCACGATGGCGTCCAGCGGATTCGCCACCGAGGCGACACAGGTGCTCACACGAGCAGGTTCCTCCAGTACCACCAGGCGGACACGCTTGCCCCTGAACTCATCTGCCCGTTGTACGACCTCCTCCCACACGCCCTCTATGATGAGATGCTTCAACTTAATCACTCCCTTCAGGCATTATACCAGATGTTGCTCGGTACGGAAGCTCACTGCGTCTTCACCTGCTGCTGCAGATGCCTCACCAGCTCCTTGACGCGCTCCAGCTGCCTGCCGTATTCTGCCCAGTTGCCCTCGCGTTGCGCCCCCTCGGCGGAGCGGATGGCTTCAGCGAGGCGGTCTACCAGAGAGCGCACATCTTCTGCTGGCGCAGGAGGCGCAGGTACGGCAGGTGTTGCGGCAGCAGGTTTGGAAGGCACAGCACGGGTAACGCCAGATGCGCCGAAGATGCGTGCCAGACCTTGTTCCAGTGTGTCCGCCATCACGCGCTGGTCGCCGTATGCCACGATCACTTTCTTGAGCTCGGGGATGCGCCGTTCGCCACCGCCGGTGGTCTGCAGGTACACCGGTTTAACGTAAAGCAGGGACTGTTCAATGGGTATCACCAGCAGATGTCCCCAGACCACCTGCGAGCCGGGCTGGTCCCACAGGCGCAGCTGCGTGCGGATTTCCGACACCTGCCCCAGCAGACGCTCCATCTGCGCAGGACCGTAAATAGTACGCTCTTTCGGGAAGCGGTAGAGCACCATCTTGCCGTAGTCCTCGCCGTCGCACTTGGCGCACATCCATGCAATCATCTTCTCCTGATTGAGCGGCGTGTACACGATGAGCAACAGGAACTCCTCTTTGCTTTCGCCGGGCAGGCGCATGATGAGGTAATAGGGCTCCATCTGCTGAAACTCGCCGCCGGGCATGGTGCTTTCGGGCGATTGTTGTTTGGCGATTTCCCACTGGTCTTCGCGCATATAGAACACGCGCGGATCGCGCATGTGGTACAGCGCCCAGATGTTGCTCTGGATGCGGAACAGGTCTTCGGGATACCGGATATGCTGGCGCAGGCTCGCTGGCATCTCGGAAAGCGGTTTGAACAAGCCCGGCAGGGCGCGTCGGTAGGTTTGAATCATGGGGTCGCGCTCATCGGCAATGTAGTAATGCACCGTGCCGTTGTAGGCGTCGATAACCACCTTTACGGCGTTGCGGATATAGTTCAGGCGGTAATAGCGGAAGGCGTCGAGCGCGATGTCCAGCGTACGGGCGTAGGGATAGCGGTCGCTGACGGTGTAGGCGTCGCACATCCACCACAGCTTGCCGTCCGCCGCCACAATGTAGGGGTCGCGGTCGTGCATCAGGAAGGGAGTAATCGCCTGCATCCGCTCGCGGATGTTACGTCGAAACAGCAACCGGCTGTTGGAGGTCAGGTCGCCCGAGAGCAACAAGTAGCTGTCGCCCATGCGGAAGGCGTAGGCAAGGCGCGCCAGCAGATTGCGCCCGATGGGGATGCCTCCTGTGCCCTGATACCGCGTATACTGGTTCTCGCCCTCCGCTCCGCCCTGCAGGGTGGGGTAGTCGAACTCTTCCAGACGGGTATCCACGATGACAGGGTTATCCGTCACCTCGCCGTAGTAGATTTCCGGTCGCTCCAGCCGAAGGGGAACCTTACTTTGCGGAGGGATGTCGCGCACCAGATACTCCGGCTGCCCCTGCGCCGTAGCGGTGTTCACAGCGGTCATCACCACGCCGTAGCCGTGGGTGTATTGCAAGCGCAGGTTCTGCCACGTTTTGGAAGAGGCGGGCAGGTCGGGTTGCGACAGCTCCCTCGCCGCTATCATCACCTGGCGGTACTGGTTGCCGAAGGTGTAGCGGTCTACATCCACATCATTGAACTTGTAGTACTGCTTGAACGCCTGCAGGGAGTTAAATATCATCTGCAGAGGCTGGTAGTCCCAGATGCGCACGTTGGAGAGAGTCTGATTGTTCCGCTGCAGGTCGGCGGCGGTCAAGCTGGTGTTTGCCTCAAACGTGCGCTCTTCCACGTTGTCCAGTCCAAACGCCTGCCGGGTCGCGGTGAGGTGACGCTCAATGTACTCTTTTTGTAGCCCCCACTCATTTGGGTTGACGATGGCATTTTGCACGATGGCGGGCGCCACCGCGTGCACAAGTACCGACGCAACCACCAGCGCAACGAGCAACGTCAGGGGTAAACGCAGCACCCGCCCCCGCCGGATGTTCCACACCAGCGTAGCAGATGTCAACAGGCTGATGAGCATCAGCAGATACAGCCCGGGCAGGCGCACGGTGGTTTCCACGTAACCTGCACCGGTGAAGATACGGTTCGGGATGAACAACACGTCGTAACGGTCCAGCCAGTACCCCATCCCCCACAACGCCATACACGCCGCTGCCAGCAAGAACAGGTGGGGCTTCACCCCCGGCGAGAAGGCGGTTAGCGTGCCGAATATCTCGAACCCCCGGTTGATGTAGTAATAAGCGGTGGTAATGAGTAAGGTAGCAATCAGCGTGAAAGTGAACCACGTGTGTAGATAGCGCCAGAACGGCAGGCGGAATATGTAGAAGGCAACATCATGTTCGAACAGTGGGTCACGTACCCCAAAGGGCTGAGCGTGCCGGAAAAGCAGCCACTGTTCCCAGTGCCCAGCACTCTGACTGCCCACCAGCACCGCCAATATCAGCACCGCCCAGAAGATAACTGGCTGAGAAGTACGGGGTACAGCGATTCCCAGCCGGAGACGTAGCCGTTCCTCCCACCCCTCGTCCATCCCGGTACTGAAGCGGTAAGCCAGCCACAGGTTGAGGTAGAGTATGGCGAAGAACAGCAGGCTGAAAACGACAAACAACGCCAGTCTGGTGCTCCAGATGCGAGCGAACAGGGCGGTGTATCCCAGCTCGGCAAACCAGAGCCAGTCGGTGTAGAAACGCGCCGCCACCACCAGCAACTGCAGCAGCACCAGCGCGCCGATCAGTAGCCAGAGCCACATCCTGCGCCGACCGCTTTCGACAGCCAGCGGGTCACGTGCTTTCACCGCGCGTCTTTCTCCTCCCTTATGACCATACTCCAGGTATGGGCGTGCCACACCTCGGACACTTGCCGGAACCGCTCAGATGGTCTTCCAACACGCGGAAGCCCCACCGCTTCACCAGCAGGGCGTTGCATTGCGGACAGCAGGTGTTCTCCCAATCGCCGACTGCGCCCGGGAGGTTGCCTGCGTACACGTAACGAAGCCCCTCGCTGCGCCCTATCTCCGCCGCACGCAACAGCGTGCGCACGTCAGTATCGTCATGATCATACATCTTGTAGTCGCGGTGGAAGGCGGTAACGTGCCAGGGGATGTCCGGCGATATAGACACCAGGAACCTCGCAGCCTCGCGCAGTTCCTCGTCACTGTCGTTGAAGCCGGGAACCACCAGCGTCACCACCTCGAGCCACAAGCCCGAGTTGTACACCATACGGATGCCGTCCAGCACGTTTTGTAAGGTAGTTCCCAGCTGGCGGTAGCTGCGGTCGTTCATGCTCTTCAGGTCAATCTTGTAGCCCGCCAGGTAAGGACGCAGATACGCAAGCACTTCCGACGTGAGGTTGCCATTGGAAACAAACAGCCCACGGATGCCGTGAGGCTGCGCCGCCCTGAACACGCTCACCGCCCACTCGGCGGTAATCAGTGGCTCGTTGTAGGAGCTGGTGATAAAGGGCGACCGGTAGCGCACTGCAAGTTCCACCATTTGCTCAG